>CAMBRH010000328.1 GCA_945870115.1 Chitinophaga pinensis
ACAAGCGAACAGGTTGACTTTAAAGAAAAATCCATTCAATCTTATGGCAGTAAATTAAATGCTATGAATCAGCAATTAGGTGCTTTTAAGAAAATTAGAGATTTAAAAATTCAACAAGCTAAAAATAAATTAAAGCAATCAAAACTAAAAGTCAAAGCTGATAGTGTTGATTTTATTTCAGCTGAAGTTCAATTCCAAATTGCTGAAAGGCAATTTAAACGAACGGATGAATTATACAAACAAGGTTTAAAATCATTGAAAGAACTGGAAAATAGCAATTTAAAAGTTCAAGAAACAATGGCTAAGGCAATTTCTCAAGAAAATAAATTATTGGTAAGCAGAAATGAAGTTGTGAATGCTATGATTGACATTTCAAATATTCAAAATGAATTTTTAGAAAAATCAACAAAAGTTGAATCAGATCAGTTTTCTGTTGAGAGCGATAGAATGGATGCTTCCTCGTCAAAAGTCAAACTTCAAAATCAATTGTCAAATTATCAAGTAAGACAAGGCTTTTATTTCATAACTGCTCCAACAAGTGGTTATTTAACAAAATTAATTCGTTCAGGAATTGGCGAAACAATCAAAGAAGGCGAAGAATTAATGACAATTATGCCAGAAAAATACGACTTAGCTGTTGAATTTTACGTTGACCCAATCGATTATCCTTTGATAAAACTTGGAGAAAAAATAAGGTTGCAATTTGATGGTTGGCCTGCAATATTTTTCAGAGGTTGGCCCAATACTTCTTTTGGAACGTATGGCGCAAAAGT
Organism: Chitinophaga pinensis; assembly: GCA_945870115.1. Taxonomy (GTDB): domain Bacteria; phylum Bacteroidota; class Bacteroidia; order Flavobacteriales_D; family Crocinitomicaceae; genus M2408. The sequence continues at coordinate 774 of CAMBRH010000328.1, forward strand.
TTTTGCAATCGATAATTTTAGTAGTCCAAATGGAAAATACCGTGTCATGGCAATTCCAGATAAAAACGACAAAAAATGGCCCGATGGAATTCGTGTTGGCGGTGGAGTAAAATCTTTCGCTTTACTTAATGATGTGCCTGTTTGGTATGAATTATGGAGAAATTTAAATGGTTTTCCACCTGAATATTACGAAGGAAGTCAACAAAATCACACTCAAAGTAAGAAAAAATGAAACAATTAATTTTAAGTATTTTCCTTTTAAATATTTATTCAGTTTTCAGTCAACAAGTTTTTGACTTTGAATCGTTTAAAATGAGGGTTTTGACTTTTCATCCTGTCATAAAACAAGCTCAAAACAGGGTTAAAAATGGAAACTATGAAGTATTGAAAGCCAAAGGAATGTTGGATCCAAAATTTGCATCAGAAATATCTTCTAAACAATTTAAGGGCAAGGAATATTACAATCTTTCAAATACTGGACTAAAAATTCCTACTTGGTTTGGAGTTGATTTTAAAACAGGTTATGAAATTAATAAAGGTCAATTTATAAGCGAAGAGCACGCAACACCAGGTTCTGGATTATGGTATGCGGGAGTTGATATTCCACTTGGGCAAGGACTTTTATTTGATGAACGAAGATCAACCATTTTACAGGCTAAAATTTTTCAAAAAAACAGTGAAAATGAGCAAAAATTAATAATAAATGATTTACTTTTAGATGCTTATGCGAATTATTGGTTTTGGTATGAAGCCTTTCAAAAATTAAATGTAAGCAAAGAAGGTTTAGACTTTGCAAAAATAAGATTTTTAGGAGTAAAACAGAATGCACTTCTAGGAGAAGTTCCAGCGATAGACACTGTTGAAGCGAAAATTCAATTAGACAATAGACAAGCAGACTATATTCAAAATTTATATGCATATCAAAATGCTCAACTTGCTTTAAACTTATATTTATGGACGGATGATTTTATTCCTTTAGAGTTAGACACTAATTCAATTCCAATAAATCAAATCTCAGCAGTATTCAAAAAAGATAAACTATTATTGAGAATGAATGATTCAATTTCTTCAGATATACCTTTGGTTCTTTCAAGTTTGTACAAACTAGATCAGTTAAAAATTGAGGAAAAATGGAAAAAAGAGCAGTTAAAACCACAAATTGATTTATCTTACAATCCACTTTCTCAGCCTGTGGGGAACAATCCATTTCAAAATTTTTCAATCAATAATTACAAATTTGGTCTATCAGTATATGTTCCACTTTTTTTGAGGAAAGAAAGAGGAAGCTTAAATCAGACAAAAATTAAGATTGAAAATGCAAACCTAGATTTGAAATATAAAATCAATGAAATTGCACAAAAGGAATCTATTTTAAGAAATGATTTATTTAATTTATACGACCAATTAGATATTCAAAAATCACAAGTTAAACAAGCAAAATTATTGCGCGATTCAGAACAAACACGATTTGATATTGGAGAAAGTTCCTTGTTTTTAGTAAATAGTCGAGAAATAAGTTATTTGACTTACAAAATAAAATTAGCTGAAGTAGAAGCAAAAGTAAAAATTACAGAGGCGAAATGGTTGTGGTTGTTTAGTGAATTGGAATAAAAGGTAGCTTCTTCTAAAAATTTACACCCTCACCCCAATTACGCACACATCATCCACCTGTTCCAAATCGCCTTTCCAATTCTCAAAGGCTTCTTCCACAATTTTTCGTTGTTCTTCCATTTTTTTGGATGATAAAGATAATAGATTCCATGTTTTTCAACTTGATCCTTTAACTAAATCTACTATCTTACAACAATTCGCTTGCTAGATTCACCAATTCTAAGAAGGTAAACACCTGATGATAAATCATTCACTTTAACGTTAGTACTTTCTCCATTCAATGCAATCGTTTTAAGCAATTGCCCCATCGTATTATAGAGGTAAGCTTTTTCATCTAGTGAATTTAAAGATTTTTGTACGATAGAAAAATAATCTTTGCTTGGATTTGGGAAAATTTCAAAATTCTCAAGCAAGGTATTTTCCATTCCGAGAGCACGATTGATAGGAATATTGATACTTGTAATAGCAGAACAGCCATTTGCATCTAAAACAGTTAAGGTTATTGTACCGATTGTGTCAGTGACATTGTTTGGGAAAATCCATGTGACTTCACAATTGTCTGCCGCAGAATTTCCTATTACAATTCCATTATTGGCAGTCCATTGATAAGTAAAATTCACTCCAATTGGATTTGCTACCTGAAAATGAGATGAATTCAAATTGCTTCCGAAAGTCAAATCTCCTGAAATAATAGGATTAGGTGTATGTGCCATTTTATCCAATAAAGCTTGGTATTTGGGTGCAGGCTGCGTTGTTACGTCTTGGTCGATGTCTTCCAAATGTCCCCAAGAACCATAAATACTTTCTTTTGCTCCTGACAAAGTGAAAGCCATGGCCATTTTACTTCCCCACAAGTGAATGCTGTCAAGCACCAAATTATACAAATCATACATTTGAGGTAGAACTTGAGCGTCATACATTGCTTGCAAATAAGGTGGTTGTGTGAAATCTGTGAAATGCTGTCCTCCTTCATAATTGATTACAGGTTTTCCAAAAAGGTGCGTATTTCTGTAATCTTGATGTATTGCAGGTGCAAAATCTAAAAACGCATTTTGGGAATTTTGAAGTACATCCAAGGCAGTAGAACTTGCATTCAAAACTGGATTTCCTGTATTGCCATGATCTAAGCCGTAGTAAAAAGTAGGCGATGCATAATCCCATTCATCTTGTTTAATTTGAGAAAGGATCAGTTCATTTAAACTATTGTACCCTCCTTGCAAGCCTAAAACGCGCTTTAC
>CAMBRH010000329.1 GCA_945870115.1 Chitinophaga pinensis
AATAAAAAATTTATTGACATTGTGAAAAATAGAAAATAGAAAATATTTAAGAATTTAATATACAATTGCTGAAATTTTGTTAAAAATTTGATTTTTTCACTCATCAAGCCTGTGAACGACTTTTTCAATATTTTAAGTTAATTGAGAAACTTATATTTTCATTTATTTTAAACAAACGAAAATAAAGAGTGTAAAGTTGGTTAATTTTTCATAGAAATAGTGGTTATAGGGTTAACATTTTAAAATTTGAATTAATTTTAAAATATACAGGGTAAATTTAGTGAATTATATTTCACTAAACAAGTTTTATTACTTATGACATTTGATTCTTGTGAATGAATCTTGTCAAATATTAAAAATAATAGGTGAAAAAATCCGCAAGGAAAGGACTAAACAAGGTATTTCACAAAGTCAACTAGGTTTTGAATCAGGGCTCACAAGAGAATTTATTAACAAAATTGAAGCTGGCAAACTTAATATTTCAATTTGTAATCTACTTAAAATTTCGAATTCATTAAACCTTAAATTACAAGATTTATTTAATACTGATTTTGATAAAATTTAATCAATAATCAATTTCACAACTTCAATTCTTCTGTCAGAAACCTCTTCGATTATTAATTTATAATTTCCAACTTCGATTTCTGCTCCTGCAACGGGAATTGTTTCTACTTGGTGAATAATATATCCTCCCAGCGTTCCATATTCGTCGGACTCCTCAAACTTTAGATTATAATTTTCGTTCAAATAATCAATTTCAACACGACCTGAAAAACGAAATTCTGTTTCACTGATTTTTTCCTCCAACCAATCTTCTTTGTCATGTTCGTCTTCAATTTCACCAAAAATTTCTTCAATAATATCTTCAATCGTAACGACGCCAGCTGTTCCGCCGTATTCATCAACAACAATGGCTATATTCGATTTCTTTTTAGTGAAAATTTCTAACAATTCTTTTGCGGGAATTGCTGCTGGAACGAAGGCAATTGAGCGTAAAACCTCATTAATCGCTTTTGGCTTTTTAAACAGCTCAAAACTATGTACGTAGCCAATTACGTTGTCAATATTATCCCTGTAAATTAAAATTTTTGAAATTCCTGTTGCAATGAATAATTTATGTAATTTTTCAATTTCATCATCAACACTTATTGAGATTAGTTCTGGTCTCGGAACCATACAATCTCTTGCTTTAATTTTAGAAAAATCGAGTGCTTTTTGAAGAATTTGCATTTCATTTCCAAAATCTTCTTCGTCTTTGATTCGTTTATTCAAATCCTGAACATAATGCTCTAAATCAACTTTTGAGAATACTTTTTCATTGTTTTTTAACTCAATTTTAAACAATTTTAAAAATTGCGTGCTGATAAACATAATGATGCTAGTTGGCACAAATAAAATCCAATAAACCAAAAACATTGGGATTGAAAAGGTCTTTAAAAAACCATTTGGATTAAGTTGAAATATCGCTTTTGGGAGAAATTCAGCCAAGGTTAAAACCAAAATAGTGGATAAAATTGTTTGAATTAACAGAATTAAAAAATCACTTTCTATTCCCCACGAAGAAATAACAGGATTTAAAATTTGGGCAAAATAAATACCAAAGAGTACCAAAGCCACATTGTTTGCAAGCAATAAAGTTGCTATAAAATGTCCTTCATTGTTGTAAAAATAAGCTGAAATTCTGCCATTCAGAGAACCCTTATTTTTATCTAATTCAATTTTTAAACGATTCGATGTAATAAAGGAAATCTCCACACCTGAAGTGAAAGCAGATAATAATAATGAGGATAAGATGACTATATGAGCTATGTCCATATTTTGTTTTGCAGGATAAAGGTATAAAATTTATTGTGAATTAAACATGAATCAAAATAAAAATTTTACCATGTTGGAATTTGGAAAGTATTCAATCTTCGTTCTCTGAGTTTCTAAGTGACAAAAAATCACAAAAAAAATTTATTACTCAAAATTTAATTTTTGACTAAAAGTACATCTTTTCCAATATCTTTTCTAAAATAAGACCCTTCAAATTCAATGTTTTCAATGTTGTTATAGGATTTTTCCAAGGCTATTTCTAATGTTTTTCCAAGTGAAGTTACTGCTAAAACCCTACCTCCATTTGACAAAACTGTTGGCCCATCAGAACTTGTACCAGCATGAAAAACCATACTTCCAGTTATAGCATTTAAACCAAAAATCACTTTTCCTTTTTCATAATCTTCAGGATATCCGCCAGAAACCATCATAACTGTTGCCGCACTTCTTTCGTCAAACTGAATGTCTCTTTCTGACAAAGTATTTGAAGCAACACCTTCAAATAAATCTAAAATATCAGATTTTAAACGTGGTATTACAACTTCTGTTTCAGGATCACCCATTCTACAATTGTATTCAATTACATAAGGTTCGCCTTTTACCATGATTATTCCAAAGAAAATAAAACCTTTGTAAACCAAACCATCTGCCTTCAGACCTTTTACTGTTGGAATAATGATTTGATTTTCAATCTTTTCTTTTACGGTATTATTTGCAAATGGAACTGGAGAAACTGCCCCCATTCCACCGGTGTTTAAACCTGTATCACCTTCACCAATTCTTTTGTAATCTTTTGCTTCTGGTAAGATTTTATATGAATCTCCATCTGTTATTACAAAAACTGAAAGTTCAATTCCTTTTAAAAACTGTTCTATAACAACTTGATTTCCAGCTTTTCCAAATTTCCCATCAGAAAGCATCGATTTTAATTCTTTTTTTGCATCTGCTAAATTATCCAAAATCAAAACCCCTTTTCCAGCAGCTAAACCGTCCGCTTTTAAAACATAAGGAGCTTTCATAGATTCTAAAAAATCGTAGCCCTTTTTTAATGTATCTTTTGTAAAAGTTGCATATTTAGCAGTTGGAATTCCATGCTTAAACATGAATTTTTTTGCAAAATCTTTACTTCCTTCCAACTGAGCTGCTTCTTTGGATGGTCCAATCAATGAAACACCCAATAATTCAACATCAGATTGAAAAAAATCGTAAATCCCTTCCACTAAAGGATCTTCTGGTCCAACAACAACCATTGAAATTTCATTTTGCAAACAAAATACCTTTATCGCTATGAAATCCAAAATCGATAAATCAACATTTGTTCCATAAGCTTTTGTACCAGCATTCCCTGGAGCAATAAATAATTTATCTAATTGCGAACTTTGACTTATTTTCCAAGAAAGTGCGTGTTCTCTTCCTCCAGAACCTAGTAATAAAATTTTCATATGTTATTGCTTCTTAGCAGTATTTCAAAAGTGATTCAAAAATTAAAGTACCATCTTCGTTATTCACTTCTGAGTCAGAAGCTCTTTCAGGATGAGGCATCATTCCAAATACATTTCGCCCTTTGTTACAAATTCCAGCGATATTATTAATTGAACCATTTGGATTAAATTCTTCGGAAATTGCTCCGTCCTCTGAAGAATATCTGAATAAAACTTGATCGTTTTCTAAAATAGAGTCAATTGTATTTTGCGGAGCGTAAAATCTTCCTTCACCATGAGCGATTGGAATCTTAAAAGACTTCTCTAAACTCAATCCTTTTGTGATTGCACTCGAATTATTTGCTGCTTTTAAATGAACA
>CAMBRH010000330.1 GCA_945870115.1 Chitinophaga pinensis
TTTTCCATTTACCATTTCGTTTCCAAATAAAAATGTCATGTTTACATCAAATGGAAAATAAATCAACAAAAAGAAAAAAGGAATAAATAGCAAGGATAAAAGGTATATTGTAAAGTTTTTTGTTAAACCAAGTTTATTCTTTTCTGCTAATTTTTCGGGAGCTGGAGGCAGACCAATTGGTCCAAGTGATTTTTGGGTTTTCATAAATAAAGCCAAACCGCATAACATACAAATACCAGCTAATCCAAAACCAAGTGACCAACTTATAGAAGTTCCAATATAAGCAATTGTCAATCCACTTAATAACGCTCCAATATTTATTCCTGAATAAAATAATGAAAAACCAGCATCTCTCCTTGAATCATCCGTTCTATATAAAGAACCAACCATTGTTGAAATATTTGGCTTGAAAAACCCATTTCCAACAATTAAAATACTGATTCCGAGATAAAAGGGGAAGGCGCCAGGAACAGCCATTATAAATGTACCAATAGCCATTAAAATACCACCCCAAAATACAGATTTCCTAAACCCGAAAATTCTATCAGCAAACATTCCTCCAACAAAAGCCATCGCATAAATAAACGCCTGAATTAATCCATATTGCTTATTTGAAGTACTTTCTGCCTTATCTCTAAATTTTTGCTCAGATGTTTCGATATAATATCTAGGGTGACTTTTGGACAAAACTTCTTTATTTTCTTTTAAAAATTCTGTTTTTTTTATTTCTAAATCAGCTTTAGATAAAGGATTATAATCATTTGTTAAAATTAAATGAGAAATATACAAAGCTAATAAAGCCCTCATACCATAAAAAGTGAAACGCTCCCACATTTCAACCAAAAACAGATACCATAATTGCTTAGGGTACTTTCCTTTGAAATTTTGAATTTCTTCTAAAGTTACTATATTACTCATAAATTACAATTACTAATTTCTATAAAACAAAAAACAGCACCGAAATGCTGTTTCAAAAATAGTATTTTAAAATGATTAACGGACACCGTGCATCATTTTTTTTAATTTTGGAATCAAAGCAAATAAAATTAGAGAAGCAATTCCAGTTAAAATCACAAAGACCATGAAAAATTCAAATAAACTATGAATAGTGAACCCAACAAAACTTGGATATTCAACCGAAATTAGTTTTTTATTTTGAATTAAATTTAATTCTTGAGTCGTGAAAGTTGTATCTTGAGCAGAGTATTTATTTACAAACTCACTTTTATTCTTCGCAGCTAAATCTCTTTCAGCGTGCAATTGAGCCGTTACTTTTATTTTTTTAGCAATGTCTAATTTATTTTGCTTAGCTAATTTATTATCAACAGTAGCAATCTTTAATTTCGCTAATGCAAATAATTCGTTTCCATCTGCTACTTTTTTCTTGTCTAAAATTGCTTGTAAATCAACATTTACTTCTTTTGCTGCTAAATATTTATCTCCTGTTGGAGGCAAAATTGAACCTAAGGATCCTGATAAAGCGTAGCCTGCTGCATTAGACAAGAAGAAAACCCCGAATAAAAGAGAAGCAAAACGTTTTGGAGAAAGCTTACCAACTAAAGATAGACCAATTGGAGATAAACACAATTCTGCAAAAGTCTGGATTAAATAAAGTAAAATTAACCATTTAATTCCTAAAAGTCCACTATTTCCTAAACCTTTCACATTGTGTGCAATAATGAAATAACTAATAGCAATTAAAGCCAATCCAATAGCTTGTTTTGCAGGAGAAATAGGTTCTCTTCCCTTGGCTCTTAACTTATCCCATAAAATACTAAATGGCAAAGCAAAAGCAAATACGAAAACTCCATTAAACACTTGAACCATCGAAGCAGGCATTTCCCAACCGAACATAAATTCACGATCTGTTTGATTTGCTGCAATAAATGTTAAAGATGAACCAGCTTGTTCGAAAGCAGCCCAGAAGAAAATTACGAAAAATGCAACAATGTAAATCACGATGATTCGATCTCTTTCCACTTTTGTTAAAGAGGTATCAGAAATAATTAAACCAGCAAGAGTAATACCACTTGCGTAGATAATTGGATAAATTAAGGTTGTAATAAAATTGTCTCCATCCAACAAATATTTAAATCCAAAGAACAAAGCCACAAATGCAACAACTGAAAGAATCAGAGATTTGTTAGAAAATACTGCTTTTTGAGCTTCTCCTTCTTCGTAATCTGAAGCATCATTTTTTGATGGTAAACCACCTAAAGGTTTCCCGTCAGGAGTAACAACATATTTATTTTTTAAGAAATAGAAAACCATCGTACCAATTAGCATTGCTATTGAAGCTGCTAAAAATCCCCATTTAAATGCTTCAACATTTTGAATTCCACCAACTTTAACATCTCCAACGATTGGACAAATCGTTTGACCCAAAAAAGCACCAAGGTTAATTCCCATATAAAAAATAGTGAATGCAGTATCCAATTTGTTTTTTTCTTGTTTTGGATACAAACTACCTACCATACTTGAAATGTTTGGTTTAAAAAACCCATTCCCAAAAATAATAATTCCTAATGCACTCCACATAATAGCAGTAGCTACTCCAACGTTTGCTCCATCAAAACTTGCACTTACAAAAAGTAACATTTGACCAACAGCCATCATTAAACCACCTAGCAGGATACAATTTCTGTTTCCAAAAAAGCGGTCGGAAATGAAACCTCCTAACATCGGTGTCAAATAGCAAAGACCAAGAAAACCACCATAAATAAGTGAGGCTTCTTCTTCTTTCATTGCTAATGAGTTGATAAGAAAAAGTGTTAATATAGCACGCATACCATAGAAATTAAACCTCTCCCACATTTCTGTTCCAAATAATACCCATAATCCTTTTGGGTGACTTGTTTTTATTGCTTTTTCCATTTTAAGTTTTATTTTGAAGTCGTGAAAATAGAAAAATTATTTAACTTTAATTAACTTTATTTTATATTTGTTTATATGTTTATAAATTTTCACACGCATTTTAGTAACAATCAGGAATTTGAGATTTTAAATGTTGAAATGCAAAATACTTTAATAAAAAGCTATTTTTCAACAGCTTACCATCCAAAAGATGCATTAGTATTCACTGATTTTAGTGATAAATTAAGTTCAGAAAAATGTTTAGCTGTTGGCGAATGTGGAATTGATAAAAATATCGAAATTTCAATAGAAATTCAAGAGAAAGTATTTATTGAGCATGTAATTTTATCTGAAAAATATGAACTTCCACTAATTATTCATTGTGTAAAGGCTTGGAATGAAATATTGGCAATAAAAACGACATTAAATCCAAAACAAAAATGGATTTTTCATGGTTTCAGAAAAACTTCACTTTTACCTTCTGTTTTAGAAAATAATGTCTTAATTGGAATCGGTCCAGCAATATTATTTGATGAGAAATTAATTTTTGCATTAGAATCTATTCCACTAAATCAACTGCTTTTAGAAACTGATGATTCTTCGATAAACTCAGAAACACAAAAAATTGACATTAGGGAAATTTATTTGAAAGTGGCACAAATAAAAAATATATCTTTGCAGCAGCTTGAATTACAAATTGAAGAAAATTTTATTAGAACATTT
>CAMBRH010000331.1 GCA_945870115.1 Chitinophaga pinensis
GGATAAAAATCATTTATCATAAATAATCCACCAACGACAATTAAAACATAGCCAAAGGTTTTCTTGAAATTGTGTTTCACAAGGGAAACAAATCCTGCCATGATTAAGATTATTTCCCAAGAAATAAGTACTCTAGGAAATTCAATATCCATTTGCCATAAAAGATAAAGCACTCCAAAAGTGATGACAAAAAGACCCGTTAATAATTTTGCTCTAAAATGACTCTTTTCCATTTCAGGCGTTTTTTCTAAATTCCATTTATTTTTTTTCATAATCGTTTTTTTTAATTGTTTGATGAAGCAAAAATAGATAGAGAAAAAAGTATGTGAAAACAAAAATAGGTGAATGGTGGCAAAAAGGCGGTGGAAAACATAAAAGTTTTCCACCGCCTTTTTGTATTACTTATTTCATAAAATTACATTTGTTTGAATACTACTACAACTTGTATAACCCAAAACTGTTTTTGAAACTTATCCTTGATAGGATTCCTTTTAGCTTATGGAATAACTACTTTCTTTGGAAAAAGTAAATTTTTTCTAGAATGTTTAAGAATATTATTTTATCAATGATAATCCTTCTAAAGCAGATGCATCTTTTTGATAAAAAATTAACAACTTGTTAAACATAGCTTTTGCTTCAGTTGGTTTTCCTAAGAAATATAAGGTCCAAGCACTCATTAACATCGCTTCGTAATCAATCGGAAATTGGCCTAAATAAATATCTAAATATTTTTGTGCAGTAGTATAATTTTTTCTATTATAATAAATCATTCCCAATTGATAATGACAAGTTGTATTTTTAGGGTCTAATTTTAAAATAGCTAAATACGTTTTTTCAACCTCATACCATTTTTCAGCTGCTGCTTGTGGAATAAGAATTGCCCACAATGGTTCAACTGCAGAAGGCATTAATTTAACTGCTTTTTGATAATAATTTTCAGATGTAGCATTATCTAATTTCAAATAATACAACCAACCCAAACGCGTATTCATTGGGTAGGAATTTTCTACATAAATTTCTTTGATCACTTTTATTGCTTCATCATATTGATATTTCACTTCAAAAGCATAACTTTTCCCGAAAGCAACTTCCATTACCTTAGTGTCTTGCGCAATTGAATAATAAGAAAGAAAAAAACAGATTGCTAGGATAGTATTTTTTAAATTTTTCATTTTAATGTTTGTTTGTTGATATTTACAAAGGTAAAAAAGTTTTTTAAACCTCTATTTTTATTGTTAATTTATTTTTTTGATTACAAATTAAATGCCATAAATTTAAAATCATGACCTTGCAAAAAATTATTTAATTAAGCCAAGTCCTTCTAGTGCTGTTGCATCATTTGGATATACCAATAGTATTTTTTTGAACATGATTTTTGCATCATTCGAATTTCCTAAATAAAAATTTGTCCAAGCACTCATATTCATTGAATCATAATCTAAAGGATATAAATTAAGTGAAACATCAAAATATTTTTTCGCCTTGGAATAGTTTTTTCTGTAATAATAAATCATTCCTAATTTATAATTTGCAGATGCATTTTTAGGATCTAATTTTATTATTTTTAAGTATGTTTTTTCAACATCAGACCATTTTTCAGCACCTATTTCTGGGGATAATAAAGCCCAAAGTGGCTCGGTAGCAGCAGGCATTAATTGACATGCTTTTTTATAATAATAAATGGACGATGTATAATTTTTATTCAAATAATACAACCAACCCAAACGTGTATTGACAGGATATGATTTTTCGGAATAATTTTCTTTTATTACACGAATTGCATCATCATACAAATACTTAGATTCGAGTGAATAACTTTTTTCAAAGGCTATTTGTAAAGTTTTAGTATCTTGAGCATCTACCTGAATCACAAGAAAAAAACAGAGAACGAGAAGTGATTTTTTTAGAAATTCCATTTTAAAGTAGTTGAAATGTTATTATTTGAATAGTTGAAAGGAACTTTTGTTACTACATTTACGTTGGTCAAAGTTTGAAATTTTTCATAATACCCTTCTTTCCTTTGAAAAGAATACGACAAAATAAGCTCAAGTTTTTTTCTAAAAAAATGTAAATCAAAACCAGTATTTAAATGAATAGGATCAAAAGTATTGTAGACGTTAAAACCATTATCGGTCATGTAATTTGAATGATTTCCTAAAGAAAATTTAGCAGCAATCCACAACCATTTATTGCACTTAAAACCAATTTTTTGAGTAAATATTTTTTGAAGAGTATCCCGATTGTAGTTTTTAAGAAGCGCAAATGAAGTACCAAAATATATATTTCTAGTTTTAAACGGGAAATATGTTAAGGAAAACTCTCCTTGAAACTGATTATTTTTAGTTGAATCTGTTTTAAACAGATTGCTATAAGTCACAGACAATAAAGGAGTAAAATACCTAAATCTTTTTCCAATAGAACTTGAAATTGAAATATTTTTATATACCAAATCTATTTCACCATATTTTACATCGCTTTTCGATGACTCAACCGTATCAATAAAAATTTCAGATGTGCTTGTTTGAAAAAAACCACAAGCAGCACTTACAAAAAAATCTTTTTGAGACATGTAAGTTAGGCCAAAATTATTTTGAAAATGCAAATTTGAAACATTTTTAACATTATTAACTTCAATCTTTCTATCAAAAGCATTTGTATCTCTTTGAAACATCGCTAAAGATTCTGTTTGAAAGATTGAAAATTTATTATAAATGTGAAATCTTGGATTTTTAAGTGTCTTTAAAATTAATAAATTTTGACCATAAGTGGAACCATTAATAACAGCATGACTACCATTATTATATTTATCAGTTAAATTTAAATCTCTTTTTTTATCGATATTATCATTTAAAAACGCTGAAAATCCAAGAGAAATTGCATCAATTTTTTTCTTTTTGAAAGCTACTTTTTTCCTAAATGATTCATTCATTTTCTCGGCAAATACTGCTGCATTTTCAGGTCTATTAGTAAACAAATAAGCATAATATAAATACTCTTGTACCAAAGTGTCTGCTGGATAAAATTCATAGGCTTTTTCAAAATGTGGCAAAGCGTATTCATATTTTTGGTGATTATATCCAACAATTCCTAAGCGCATTCTAAGAAAATAATAATCGATGTTATTTTCCAAAGCTGTTTTTCCCGTTTCTTTGATGTTTTCAAAGTCATTTTGAATGAATTGTTCATAGGAGGCAAAATCAATGTCTTCAAAAGTTACTTGACTTTGTGCCAAATTTTTAAAAGAAAAGAAAATCAATATAATGATTATTAAACGCATAAGAATGATTTTTTAATTCCTTTTTGTGTGAAAGAAAATTGATGAATATTTTTGTCTTTTAATTCAATTTCAAAAGTGATATCCCTAAAAGAATAAGAAATAAATTTTGCTTCAATTTGTGAAATTATTGTTGCATTTGTTGGATCTAAAAGATTGTCAACTTTGGAAATAGACGATTTATATTCCGCTTTTGTAAAACGATAAAACGGCGCAATAAAATCTTGAATCCACTGAAACATTTTGTTGTTAAAATGAATCAAAGGGATAGAATCTGAAACTTCAATTTTTTCGTAACAACC
>CAMBRH010000332.1 GCA_945870115.1 Chitinophaga pinensis
GTAACATTTGGCGGCGGAATCACGACAGTATAAGCTTCACGGTGATCTGGTTTAGAATAAAAATATCCTTTTTCCATCCAATGGCTATACCATTTTTCTTCTGTTTGCTTTGCTTCGTATGTTTTTGGAGCTTCCATGCTTGTTATATATGTGTGAAATAAATTGTTTTACAAAAGTAAAGAAAATTTAGAGAACTGCTTAAAATTCACAATAAAATAAAGAATAATTCGTATTTCCAAGAGGTAAAACTTCCAAAATAGAAAAAAATCTTAATTTTGTAAATAAAAACCTTTGACTAAAATCAAACATACATATTTTATTTTTCTAATTCTTATACTTTTTGTTCCATTAAAATCTTGGGCACAAAAAGATATTTTGGAGCTTTTACCTGGAGCTGAAAAGTTGGTTTATAACGAAAAAACTGGCGCACAAATGTTGATTGGAAATGTAAACTTTTTGTACCAAGGAAACAAAATGTATTGTGATTCTGCTTATTTTTATGATAAATCAAAGGAAGTTAGAGCTTATGGAAAAGTTCACATCAATAAAAATGACACTTTAAATCTTTTTTGCGATTCGCTGTATTACAATGGGAAAACAAAATACGCCAAACTTTGGGGACACGTGAGAGTGCGTGATCGTGAATATAAAATCACTACAGATTCCATGGATTACGATGCAAAAAAAGGTCAAGGAGTATACAAAAACGGTGGAAAAATTGAAAGCATTTTAACAAATGAAGTTTTGACCAGTAAAGTTGGTTATTTTCATCCTGATACAAAAAACTTTTTTTTCAGTGGAAAAGTAAAATATAAAAGTCCAGAAATTACGATGACAACTGATACTTTGCGCTACCAATATTTGGTAAAAAAAGTTTATTTTTATGGTCCCACAAAAATCAAAACTAAAGATGCCGATTTATTTTGTGACAAAGGTTGGTTTCAGACAGAAACAGAGGAAGGTGTTTTGCAGAAAAATGCGAAGATTTTAAGTAATTCAAAAACCATTATTGGAGACAGCTTGTATCACAATCCGAAAAAAGGACTTTCAATTGGACGAGGAAATGTTGTATACAAAGATTCATTAAAACCCTACATTTTTTCAGGTAATTATTTTTACAAGAATGATTTAAGTCGAAAAACATACATCACAGATGAAGCTTTGTGCAAATACAAATTAAAAGAAGACACATTGTTTTTGACTGCCGACACTTTATTGAGTTTAAATGATTCTTTGGGAGAAACAAAGCAAATTTCAGCCTATAAAAAAGCACAATTTTTCAAAAATGACATTCAAGGAAAATGCGATAGCTTGGTTTTTCAGCAAGAATCATCTTATGTTGAAATGTATGAACAACCAATCGTTTGGGCACAAAACATCGAATTAAAAGGAGAATTCATGAAAGCCTTTTTGAAAGATTCAATGATCGATAAAATTGAAATCACGAATAAAACATCTGCAATTATGGAGATTGATTCGGGAAAATATTACAATCAAATTGCTGGTAAAAAAATGTTTGCTTTTTTTAAAGACAATGAAATCGTAAAAGTTGATGTAAAAGGAAACGCACAAACCGTTTATTATCCTGAAGAGACAAAAGATTCTGACACACTCTTGGAAGTGAAAAGAATTGGCATGAATCGAATTTATGCTGCTGATTTGAAAATATATTTAGACAGCGGCGAAGTTGAAAGCATTACTTATATTGATAAACCTGATGCTATTTTTTACCCAATAGAAATGATTAATAAAGAAGAGCAATTTGTTCAATATTTTTCATGGAATCCAGCTTTAAGACCTAAAGGTCAATTGCAGATTACAGATTAGCAAATTACAAATTGCTTCGCTTCCAAGAAAATATAATTGAATGCGAAGCAATCTGCCAATTTATAATCAAAGTTTCAACGTTCCACTTCTCTTAAATTCTCAATTTTCTTCATTTTCAAGAATCCAGTAATGTCTTCAAAATGTTCTTTTACGCGCTTGTTTCCAAATTCAAAAACTTTTGTTGCCAAGCCGTCAAGGAAATCTCTATCGTGAGAAACTAAAATTAATGTTCCATCAAAATCTTTTAAAGCATCTTTAATAATATCTTTTGTTTTCATGTCCAAGTGATTTGTCGGCTCATCGAGAATCAATAAATTTACTGGTTCTAACAATAATTTTATCATGGCAAGTCTTGTCTTTTCTCCACCTGAAAGCACTTTTACTTTTTTGGTAATATCGTCGCCACCAAACATAAATGCGCCTAAAATATCGCGGGTTTTAGTTCTGATATCTCCTTCAGAAATCGTGTCAACAGTTTCGAAAATCGTCATGTTTTCATCTAACAAAGAAGCCTGATTTTGAGCAAAATAACCGATTTTAACGTTGTGACCAAGTTCAACCAAACCTTCCACATCAATTTCTTTCATGATTGCTTTAATCATTGTTGATTTTCCTTCACCATTCTTTCCAACAAAAGCAACTTTCTGACCTCTTTCAATTGTTAATGAAGCATTTTTGAAAACGGTGTGATCACCATAATTTTTAGTCATTTCAGTTACCGTCACTGGATAAGACCCAGATCTCGGTGCTGGAGGAAACTTTAATTTTAAAGCAGAAGAATCAACCTCATCAACTTCAATTATTGGTAATTTTTCAAGCATTTTCACACGAGATTGTACTTGATTCGTTTTGGAATAAGTTCCTTTAAAACGTTCAATAAATTCCATATTATCAGCAATCAGTCTTTGTTGCTCGTCGTAATGTTTTTGCTGTTGTTCTCTTCGCTCTTTTCTTAATTCTAAATAATGTGTATATTTCGCCTTGTAATCGTAGATTCTTCCCATCGTTACTTCGATTGTTCGCGTTGTGATGTTATCTACAAACGTTCTATCATGCGAAATTACCACGACAGCTTTTGCTTGATTTATCAAAAAATCTTCCAACCATTCAATCGACTCAATATCCATGTGATTTGTCGGCTCATCTAATAATATTAGGTCTGGAGTTTGAAGTAAAATTTTTGCTAATTCAATGCGCATTCTCCAACCACCACTAAATTCTGATGTTGGACGTGTAAAATCTGTTCTCAAAAAACCCAAACCAAAAAGCACTTTTTCAACTTCTGCTTCGTAATTTACATCTTCAATTGAATAAAACTTTTCACTTAAATCTGAAACTTGTTCAATTATTTTAGAATATTCGTCAGATTCATAATCAGTTCTAATTGTTAGTTGATTATTTAGTTCCTCAATTTCATCCTTCATTGCAAATAAAGTCGCAAAAGCTTTACTTGTCTCTTCAAAAACAGAACAATTATCATCAGTCAATAAATGCTGAGGCAAATAAGCAATTCGATAATCTTTTGGGAAAGAAAGTGATCCTTTTGTTGGTTTATTTTGTCCTGCTAAAATTTTTAATAAATTGGATTTTCCAGCGCCATTTTTACCCATCAATGCAATTTTATCATTTTCATTTATTGAAAAAGAAACATCGCTGAATAAAGTTGTTCCACTAAATTCTACCGCTAAACCATCAATTGACATCATAAATTCTGTGTTTTTAGGGTGCAAAGA
>CAMBRH010000333.1 GCA_945870115.1 Chitinophaga pinensis
TTTGAAGACGCCAAACAGGTTGTGATTGCTGGACGTTTGATGAGTCAGCGAGTAATGGGAAAAGCTTCTTTTGCTGAAATTTTAGATAGCACAGGAAGAATTCAAGTATATTTTAACCGCGATGAAATTTGTCCGGGAGAAGATAAAACTTTATACAATGATGTTTTCAAAAAACTCCTTGATTTAGGCGATTTTATTGGAATTAAAGGATATTTATTCAAAACGCAAGTAGGTGAAATTTCTATACATGTTTCAGAATTTACCTTACTTTCAAAATCATTGAAACCGCTTCCTTTTCCAAAAACGGACGCAGAAGGAAATGTTTTTGATGCTTTTACCGATCCAGAATTGCGTTACCGTCAGCGATATGTTGATTTGGTTGTAAATCCACACGTGAAAGAAACTTTTATAAAACGTGCAAAAGCGATTACTTCAATGAGAGAATTTTTCAATGGAAAAGGCTACATGGAAGTTGAAACACCAATTTTGCAACCGATTCCTGGAGGCGCTACCGCTCGTCCGTTTATCACGCATCACAATACTTTGGATATGCCTTTGTACTTGCGTGTTGCAAATGAATTGTATTTAAAAAGATTAATTGTTGGTGGTTTTGAAGGAGTTTATGAGTTTGCGAAAGATTTCAGAAATGAAGGAATGGATCGCACACACAATCCTGAATTTACGGTAATGGAAATCTATGTTGCTTACAAAGATTACAACTGGATGATGGATTTCACCGAAAAAATGATTGAAAAAGTTGCTTTAGATGTATGTGATACAACAGAAATTACTGTTGGTGAAAATAAAATTTCGTTAAAAGCTCCATTCAAAAGAATTTCGATGCGTGATTCTATTTTAGAATTTACAGGTTTTGATATCTACGGTAAATCGGAAGAAGATTTACATGAAATTTGTAAAAAATTAAACATTGAAACAAATCCTTCTTTCGGAAAAGGAAAATTAATTGATGAAATTTTTGGTGAAAAATGTGAAGGAAATTACATTCAACCAACTTTCATAACTGATTATCCCGTTGAAATGTCTCCATTGTGTAAAAAACACCGTGACAATCCAGAATTGACTGAGCGTTTTGAGTTGATGATAAACGGAAAAGAAGTTGCAAATGCTTATACGGAATTAAACGACCCAATCGATCAAAGAGAACGTTTTGAAGAGCAAATGAAATTGTCTGAAAAAGGCGATGACGAAGCGATGTTCATTGATCAAGATTTCTTGAGAGCTTTGGAATATGGAATGCCTCCAACCTCAGGAATGGGAATTGGAATCGACCGTTTGGTAATGCTTTTAACAAATAATTCTTCTATACAAGAAGTGTTGTTTTTCCCTCAAATGCGACCTGAAAAACTAAACTCTTATGTTCTAGAAGAAGATGAAAAATTAATCATGTCAATTTTAGAAAAGAACGAAGGTTCAATGAATCTTGGAGTTCTTAAAACTGAAACTGCTTTAAGTGGAAAAAAATGGGATGCAGCGATGAAAACATTGGCTTCTCATGGTTTGACTAAGGTTAAAGTTGAAGGTGATTCGAAAATTGTTGAATTAAAATAAATTTCTAAACCCAAAAATATCAAAAAGTCCGAGTGAAAATTTTCATTCGGACTTTTTCGTTTATATTGCTTTATGAGTGATAAAAAAACTAAAAATTGGCAACTATTAACAAGAATGTCAAATAATTGTTAAATACACACTAAGTATGTACCTTATTCGGAAAACCTGCGTTATATTTGTATCAAGTCTGAAATCAGAGGTGCTTTTGGCACAGAATTTGAATAGAAAGACTTGAAGTTAGTTTTCATAAGTAGTAGTTTAAGTTAGGTACAAAAAAGAGTGGAGCTTTAGTTCCACTCTTTTTTATTTTACCAATTTTTTTCGGGATTTATAGCAAAAAAAAAGACCGCTAGCAATGCTAACAGTCTTTCTTTCAATTCTTATTTTCTTACTTATTTTTTACAAAAAACGCTTTTGCTTGCGCATCAGTTGGTTCTAAGGTTTGAACGATAGTCCAATATTCTTTCGCTTTAACGATGTCTTTTGCAGGAGAAGTAACATAGTAATCACCTAAATATCTTGACGCTTCTAAAACCATTGATTTATTTGAACCAGTTGCTCTATCTTCTACTTTCACTAACTCTACAACTTTCGTGTAAGCATCAAAACAAGCCCATTTTTCATTTTTAAGATCTGATTGAAAAACTGCTCTAGCCTTCCATAAATATGCTGGAGCATACGCTGGAGAAGCTTTGATTAATCTTGAAAAAGAACTATCAGCCAAAACATAATTTTTAGGACCAAAATAATATGCTCTTCCTAGGTCTAAGTTTTCAGTGGCATTCAATGATGAAGTGCTTAATTTATATTCATAATTTTCAATTGCTTTTGGATAATTTTTCATTTTCATGTACATTTTTCCAATTTGTCCTGCTAATTCTTTTTTAGCTGTCTCATCAATTGCAGCAGCTTTTTCCAATTCAATTAAAGCAAGTGAATCTTTTCCTGCATTTACCAATAATAGTCCTTTATATTTATAATCCAAAAAGATAATTTTATCAGCAGGAACTAGTGAGAAATAAGAATCACTGGCTGCCAAACCTTTTGCTGCAGCTTCTTTATCAGTTGAACATTCAGCATAAGAATAAGTCAACATTCTTTCCATGTAAAAATTATTGAATGCATTTTTCTTTATGTTTTCAATTTCTGGAATCACTTCACAATATTGTTTACCCAAAAACATTGCTGTAGCAAACCGGTATCTTGCTTCGTAACTGTTATTTAATTCCAAATATCTTCTCCAGTTTTCAATTGCTTTTTTTGCTTGATTAAATTTCAAATTTAATTCAGCATTTTCTCTAAATGCAGGTGCATAGTTTGGATCAATTTTTTGTGCTTCACCATATTTTTCATTTGCCAATTCATAACTTTGAGCATTTTGATACAATTTTGCTACACGTACAATTCCACGTGGAGATTTTGCATTAATCTCTAAAACTTTGTTGTAATTTTTAATTGCATTACTTCCATTTTCAGGAGTTTTTAAATACAAAGCATCACCCATTAATAAATAAGCATCTTCGTTTTTAGCATCTAATTTAATGGCAGTTTCTAATAAAACTATTGCTTCGTCTAAACTTTTCTTTTCAGAAGTGATGTAAACTTTAGCAATGTTTCTGATAACTTCTGCATTTTTATTTTTAGTCATCGTCAATGCTTTTGTGAAATTTTCTTTCGCTCCAGTACTATTTCCGCTGATCCACAAAGATTTTCCCAAAGCAACAAAAGAAAGTGCTGTATTTGGATCTTTTTGAGGAGCTAAATTCCAATAATAATTGGCAGAATCTAGGTCATTTTTTTCAAAATAATTTTCCCCTAAGTAGAAATACAAACAACCACTTGCAGGATCTAAGTTTATTAATTGTTTAAATTCTTTCGTAGCTTCAGCATAACGTTCATTGTCTGTATTACGAATTGCATTTTTTAAATCTTGACCAAAAGAAGTTGCACTAAATATTAATGCTACAGCTAATAATTTGTTAATTTT
>CAMBRH010000334.1 GCA_945870115.1 Chitinophaga pinensis
GGAAATTTTACTAATAAATATTTAAATTTTGGAACCGGAGTTTCCCTAAGCTCCAAATCTTTAAATGTTCATATTGCTTTGCCATATTTATTTGGAAATAACTTTCTAAGTCCTAGTAAAAATTATAATTTTAAAAGTAACACGCTTTACTCAAGTATTGGTTATAAAATTAGAAAGAACGATTGGTTTATAATATATCCTTCAGCAATGTTTTATATCGTTGGTGGAAGTAAATTTCATGGTTCATTTAATGTAAATTTTTTATCAAATCAATTTATTTGGTTTGGGGCAGGAATGGATACTGAATATACTATAAACGCAACTATGGGTTTATTTCTAATAAGTGGATTTAGAATTGTTTATACAATTGATAATAAATTCTTTCCCGCAAATCAAACAACAGGGGTTTCACACGAAGTCTCACTTAGTTACGCCAAATCCTTAAAATACAACGCTTTTAACAAACGAAAAACGAAAAAAAATAGAAGGTAGTTTTTTAGACTTTAAGACGGTAAGAAAATCAGGATAATAAGATAATAGGATATTAAGACTTTAAATTAATTAGCTACAGATTTAATTGTTTGATCTTTATTAATTGCAAATAACTCAGAATTCCTAATTCTTATTTTTCTCCTCTTTCCCGTTCCTAAAAATTGAATATATCACTCCCAAGGTTAAAAATCCTAGTATTACTGAAAGTGAAATCATTGGAGTAATTTTTATCCATTCCACATCAACTAAAACCATTTTTAGACCCACAAAAAGTAATATTCCGACAAGAGAATATTTGATATATTGAAATTTATCCATCATTCCTGAAAGGAAGAAAAATAAGTTTCTCAAGCCTAAAATTGCAAAGATATTTGAGGTAAACACTATAAAAGGATCTTTAGTTATGGAGAAAATTGCAGGAATTGAATCCACAGCAAAAAGAATGTCAGAAAATTCCACAACAACAAGGGTAGCAAAAAGTCCAGTCGCAATTTTTTTACCATTTTTCTTAATAAAATATTTTCCACTTTTTTCTTCCCAATCGATTGGGTAAATTTTTGACAATAATTTTACACCGATATTTTCTTTGAAATTTGTTTCCTCATCTTCGGATTTCAACATTTTAATTGCAGAATAAATTAAAATTGCACCAAAAACATAAGTTGCCCATTCAAATTTTTCAACAAATGTAGCTCCAAGATAAATCATAATTAATCGGAAGAAAATTGCTCCAATGATTCCCCAAAATAATATTTTATGCTGGAATTTCCCTTCTATTTTAAAGAAACTGAAAATCATTGCAATGACAAAAATATTGTCCATGCTCAATGATTCTTCAATAATATAGCCTGTAAAATATTCAAACATAGCTTTTGTAGCATCAATGTTTGTAGGATTTACATTCAAAATATTTTGATCATATAACCAATATAAAACGCCTCCAAAAGAAAGGGCTAGGGCTATCCAAACTATTGTCCAAGCAATTGATTCCTTTATGCTTACAACTTTATTTTGTTTGTGGAAAACACCTAAATCTAATGCCAAAAGCCCGAATATTACTGCTATAAAAATTACCCAAATCATATCTAAAAATTGAGATACAAAAGTAAAGGGATTTTTTGAATTACGCGATATGAATTGATTTATTTGTTTCGTTCTTTAGAAAAAAAATAAAATCAGGACTAATAAAATTCTCTTCAAGTTTATTCTTAAATTTGCAACTATGGATTTTGAACTTATTTCTGATTTTAAACCTACTGGAGATCAACCATCTGCAATTAAACAATTAGTTCAAGGATTAAAGGATGAGGTGCAACATCAAACTTTACTTGGTGTTACTGGAAGTGGAAAGACTTTTACAGTTGCAAATGTTATAAAGGAAATTAATCGTCCAACCTTGATTTTATCGCATAATAAAACTTTGGCAGCGCAATTGTATGGAGAATTTAAGCAGTTTTTTCCAAATAATGCAGTTGAATATTTTGTTTCGTATTACGATTATTATCAACCAGAGGCATATTTACCAACAACTGATACTTTTATTGAAAAAGATTTAGCAATAAATGACGAATTAGAAAAATTGCGTTTATCTTCGACTTCATCTTTGCTTTCTGGAAGAAAAGATGTAATTGTAGTTTCTTCAGTTTCGTGCATATATGGTATTGGAAATCCGAATGCTTTTCAAGAAAGTATCATTGAAATTCACAAAGGACAAGTTATTTCTCGCAATAAATTTTTACATAGATTAGTTGTAAACCTTTATTCTCGTGCTGTTGAAGATTTTAAACGCGGAACATTTCGTGTAAAAGGCGATACCATTGATATTTATTTAGCCTATGCAGATTATGCTTTACGTGTGGAGTTTTTTGGTGATGATATTGAAAATATTTATACCATCGACCCAATTAATAATTCAAGATTAGAAACTTTAGAAAAGATAAATATTTATCCTGCAAATATCTTTGTTTCAAGTCCCGAAACACAACAGCAAGCTATCAATCAGATTGGTGAAGATATGGTTTTGCAAGTGGAGGCTTTCAAACGAGAAGGTAAAATCATTGAAGCAAAGCGTTTGGAAGAACGTGTTTCTTATGATATGGAGATGATTCGTGAACTTGGTTATTGTTCAGGAATTGAGAATTATTCACGCTATTTTGATCAGAGAGAAACTGGGACGAGACCATTTTGTTTGATTGATTATTTTCCAAAAGATTTTTTGATGATTGTGGATGAAAGTCACGTTACTTTGCCACAAATTCGTGCAATGTATGGTGGAGATAGAGCTAGAAAAATAAATTTGGTTGATTATGGTTTTCGTTTGCAGGCCGCAATGGATAATCGTCCGCTAAAATTTGAAGAATTTGAAACCGTCGTAAATCAAATGATTTATGTTTCGGCGACACCTGCTATTTATGAATTGGAAAAATCAGAAGGAATAATAGTTGAACAATTAATTCGTCCAACAGGTTTATTGGATCCAATTATTGAAGTGCGTCCTAGCATCAATCAAATTGATAATTTAATTGAAGAAATTCAACTGCGAAGAGAACGAGATGAACGTGTTCTAATTACAACCTTGACAAAAAGAATGGCTGAGGAACTCCAAAAATATTTGGATAAATTAGGTGTTCCTTGTCGTTACATTCACAGTGAAGTTTTGACAATTGAACGGGTTGAAATATTAAGGCAACTGCGTTTGGGTGAATTTGATGTCTTAATTGGAGTAAATTTATTGCGTGAAGGATTGGATTTGCCAGAAGTTTCCTTGGTCGCGATTTTAGATGCAGACAAAGAAGGATTTTTACGTGACGAAAGAAGTTTGGTTCAAACTACAGGTAGAGCAGCGAGAAATGTAAACGGAATGGTGATAATGTATGCTGATAAAATCACCAAATCGATGGAAAAAACCATTGAGGAAACAGCTCGACGCAGAAGTATGCAAATTGCTTATAATTTAGAAAATGGAATTGTACCAACTGCTTTAAATAAATCCAAAGATAAAATATTAGAATCCACAAAGGTTGCTGACAGCGATGGAACGTTGAAAGAATACGACATCGAT
>CAMBRH010000335.1 GCA_945870115.1 Chitinophaga pinensis
TGATGAAAATAAAGTCAATTCAATGTTTTTTAAATTTAAACTTTCATTTGTTGGATTTGGATAAATTAAAACTAATTCATCGTTATTTTCATTTAATGATGCACATGAAATAACCGTAACAGTCACCCCTTGAGAAGTAGCTGTACAACCAGTCTCTGTGAAAGAAACAGTATAATTTCCAGCTGTTGAAACTGAAATTGATTGTGTGGTTTCACCCGTTGACCATAAATTTCCTGTTGCGTTATTCGTTGTCAAAGTTAAACTTGTTCCTTGGCAAATTTCATTATCCAAGTCAGATGAAGCAATAGTTGGAGTTGCTGGAGCTCCTGGTCCCGTTAAGGAAAAATTCAAAATATTTGTTGGACAAACAAAACCTAAATCATTAATATCATAAGTTCCTTGTCCTAAATTTGAAATTGTTTGAGGATATAAACCTGTTTGATTTCCAGCAGCTGTTCCTGTCCAATTTAAAATGCCATCAGCTTCAGTACTGCCAATAGTAATTGAACCATCGGTACCTGAACAAGTTGATGGATTTGTACTTGAAATAACATTTAGTGTAGGAGCAGAATTAACAGTTATTGCATTTGTAGTAGTTAAATCATCGGTTCCCCCGTCATTAGTAGCTGTTAAAGTTACACTAAAATTTCCAGCGGTTGAATACGTTACAGTTGGGTTAGGATCAATACTAGCATTTGGCGTACCACCTGGAAAAGACCATAAAACGGCTGTTGGATTACCAGTAGATGTACTAGTAAAGGAAATAGTATTTCCTGCACAAACTGAATTTGAGGAAGATGTAAAACTAGCTACAGGAGGATTTACGACCACTGGTGCAGCAGAAAATGTATGCTGCGACAAGCGAATTATATCTCCATTACTTGAGCCATTATTATTAGAAATATTAGTTGCTAAGTAAAATCTAACATCACCAACATCAGTTGCTGGAGCAGTCCACGTAAACGCCCAACCAGTTTGAGAAGTGTTAGATGCAGAAGTATGGTTTATATATTGATTACCTCCAAATGAACTTGCAGTAGTGCTGCCGCTTACTCCAGCTGAAGTTCCAGCCTGAGTATCATTGCTTAAAATTCTTGGAGAAAGTTGAAATCCTTTTTTTGTCGCAGCTGCGGTGGTTATTGTAATTGTATAAGTGGATCCTGGATTGTATTGTGTTACAGTTGATTGCGTAGCATTATCAATCATGGTAACATTATTAATTCCTGTTCCAGATTGAACTGTTCCAGAATGACATTGTGTACAATCACTTTCTCCTGGCGCACCTGTTTTACCATTTGAAGCACCATTTGAATTTCTAAGATGAGAATTTTTATAAGCTTCTTTAAATCCAATTTCTTTTTTGGAAAGGGTAGTTAGTGAAATTGCTGACAAAGAAAATGCAGCAAAAACGAATAAATATATTTTTTTCATATTAATTGTTTGTAAATTATTAATTATTAAGTTTTCCTTGTGAAATCCAACATTTAAATTTTTGAATCAAACTATCATTTACAGCGTTTCCGCCTTGAGGCATAAATGGCAGACCATTACTTCCAGTAAATGAATTTAAGATTTTTTCTGCATTAGCAGAAACTGTCGCGTAATCACTAATTTGAGGCGATTGTCCATTTGCATGACAAGAAGTACAATTATCAGAAATTATTGGCATTATATCTTTCACAAACTTAATTGTATCAGGACAATCAGCGGTAATAAAATTAGATACAATTGGAGCAGTTGTTTTATCTTTTGTACAATTAATTAATATAAATGAAAGACCCAAAATTAAAAAGGGCAAAATTAAAGTTACTTTTTTCATTGAAGTTGAAATTTTAAAAAATTGTATAAATTATTTTTGTTTTATGATTAGGGGTTTAAAAGTTAACCATGATAAAACAGAAAAAAATGGTATCGGCGCAAGAATGAAATAATAAAAATCTTTAAACATTTCTGCGTTTTCATTTTTAAATGTTAATTCACTATTAACTGTAAACATCATTTTTAATGCAATCGCAATAGAAAGGCCGCTTAAAATAAAACCTACAATAAAAGAGGTCATATGTTCTTTTTTAAATATTTTTAATAAAATAAAATATAAAAAACAAGCACTCATTCCAATTATCAAATTGAAACTTAGAAGATATAAAACAGAAGCCTTTTCTGTAAAATCAGCTTCTAAAGGAGAATATTTAAATATTAAAATATAAATGACACTAATTACAGTCCCAAAAATACTTGCAACAACTCCATTAATAAAAATACTTTTAAACATAATTCTTATTTTTTAGATAAAGGAATAGAATACGTAATATCCATGTTGTCTGGAACAGCATCACTTTTCTTACCAACTTTATAATCCATTCTATTTAATTTGAAGCTTCCTGAAAATGTTAAATCACCATCAGTTTTACCAACTTTCATTGGGATTTTTTTCTCTTTTGCAACACCTTTCATAGTCAAAGTACCAATTACGGTATAATCACTTCCATTTTTTTCAATTTTACTTGAAACATAAGTTATTTGAGGATATTTTGCCTCATTAAACCATTCTTCGGTTTGAGATTTTTTGTTCATCATTCCGTTTCCAGTGCTGATTGAAGCAACATTAAATGTTAAACTTATTTTTGAACCATCTAAATCATTTTCATCAAATTTTACAGTTCCTTTCATTTCTTTAAACTCACCTTTTGGATCTTTACTAGAAAATTTAACACTGTGGCTATCTTTTATTTTATAATCAACTGCATTAATTGTAATTGCTGATGTAAGGAAAATTGTTGCAGCAACTAATGGGTAAAATACTTTTTTCATGATTTTTTATTTTAATTGTTTAACTTAATGTATTTATTCTTTGGAAAATTTTCTTCCGATGCAAAAACCCAGTCTAAATTGACCTTTATTCCATTTTTCATAAGTATATGGTATAAATTGAGTTTCTCCAAATCCTTTGGAATTTGTAAGATTAACTGTGAAATTATGTCCAAATGTAATCCATTCAAAAGCTATGCCAAGACTATTCGTATTCGTTGTGCGTAAATTCTTGTCCGCAAAAACATGGTAATATTCTAACAAAATTGCCATCTTAGAATTAATCCCTATTCTGGTTGCTCCCCCAAGTGAAAAAACTGTGTTTTGATCTGTATTTAAAACATAATTTCTATGCACGACAGATGGAATTAAGGCAAGAGAAAACATTTCACCAAACTTTCTTGAGATATTAATTTGTGTGCAATAAGCAAATCTATTTTGCCAAACAGGAAATGAACCAACTGAAGTGAAATCATCTGACTTTTTCTGGTAAGTAAAACTTGTGGTTCCTAATGCTGTCAATGTAATAGGCATTCCATTTCTACTTTGTTTTAGAAGCTTATATTTTACAAATCCATCTAGTAAAGACCTATAAGGGTTACCAGTTCCTTTACTTCGACCGAAACCAAGCATAAAATTATCTGTCAGTCCATATTCAAAAGCCATTCGGATATCAGAAGAATTGTCAAAACCAAACATAGCTTGAACTCCACCGTCATCTCCTCCCATGTCACCAAA
>CAMBRH010000336.1 GCA_945870115.1 Chitinophaga pinensis
CGCGGGTAATTTAAGTGGTGAGGCGAAAGCACCTGCCGCGTTACTAGTACTCCAACTCATCATTTCCGCATTGAACTCACCTTCAGTTGGAATGCGAAATCCATCCGGACATGGGTTATTAATACCAGATACACCCTGCCATAAATCAATGTTGACTGGATTCCTCCAATCAGTTGAAGATGTAATGAATACGCCTTGTTGAGGCTTGTCTGAGCTACTAAGCGAATTGGTGGTAATAGTATTATTTCTGCATTGGTGACCGTCTGAAAACCTGCCCCATTGATATAAATCACCATAAGCTGAGGCATCATTACTCTGAGTGGCTGCGCGATTAGCCCCCAAATTCCGATCCATCCAAATCCTACCAGTTATTGGATTTAGTACACGTTTAACAATCGTTGGATTGGATGCATCACAATGGACAGTATTCGGAGGATATATTGGACCCGCTACAATCAACTCACGCGGGTTAAAAATAAAAACATCAATATCAGTGGCAATAACAACCCTTCCCCAATATTTTTTTGTTTGACGGAGTTCAATGATGTCGATTACGAGGGGTTTGTCAATTATTGGATTTAGAGTAATAATTTTTTTATTTAAAGTAAATAAGGAATCTTCAAAATACTCGAAATCTATTTTTTTAATCCCCTTCGATCCATAATCAGCAAAGAGAACCTCAACTTTAAGTACAGAGTCCATTTTGTCAATAATAGACCATATTAACTGCGGTTCCTTAACCAGAACAAAGCTATTTTTATTCACGAAACTTACTTCCTCCTTGCATCCTATAAATTGAATGACAAGGAACATCCAAACGAATATTTGCATTAAGTATGAGTATTTTATATCTAATTTTTTCATAGCACTTGTCATATTTTTAAACCTAAATTAATTGAAACCCGAGGATTCTTCATGTTTTTGTTATAGTTACTTAACGTTAACCCAAATAAAAATTTATTCAAATTATAATCCAATGAAAATTTATTTATTACCCGCGTGACAGAATAATCAGATATTAAAACTGTTTTGTTTTCATATCTTGTAACGTCTGAATATTCATATTGTTTAATTTGTTGTTTGTACTCAAAACTATAATAGGATAATCCCGCACTTAATATAAAGTTTTTATTTAAACGATAAGCGAGACCTGCCCCGATATCTCTAGAAATTATATTCGCCTCCGGAATAAACTCATAAAAAGAATTATAATCGTCAAAATCATTCATTTTCTGTAAACTCTCGTCATATTGATAATCATGACTGATGTTATTTAGAGTTGAATTGAATTCAAGATAATATCCAAATTTGGTGACTTGCAAAAAGCGAACACCCCATTTAAAATCATTTAATGCAATATTATTATTTGTTATGGAAGGGGTAATATTTAATGATAAAAAATAATTTTTGGGTGTTATTTTGTATTCTTTTACACTAAACGCAACATTATACAACCCGTCTGCTTTTGGCATAATGGATATTTCCTGTTTGTTGTTATTTAGTGTTGGAACATTATTCCCTTCTTCAAAAACTATATCAGTGCTTAAATCACGAACATTGTATGAATAACGATACTCCCTATCCCAAGTATTCTTGAAGGGTTCGATTTTTATATTAATAGAGTTGCCTCTGAAAAATGCAATGTTTGACTCAGGATTTATTTTGTTATTAATTTCTTTTTTTGAATCAAGTATCCTGTAGTCCTTATTATAAACAATGACAATATCCTGCTTATATTCAGCACCTTTGTCATTGATTATTGTTAATAAGAGAGTAATTTGTGCATCGGTAGTTAGCGATGTTGAAATTTCAAATTGAAGTTTCACATCACCATTTGATTGAATATCATCAACTAAAAACTCTTTATTTTTAATATCTACATCTTGACTTGTTGATGTTAAAATACATTTACTAATATTTTTTTTATTTGTCCCAAAATTCATCACAAATGCCAATTTAACTGCCTCCCCTTGTTCCAACCTTGAATTAATCTTAAAAGCATGTTTTCTGGGGTCACGGACTAAAGAAGAATCATCTATTATAATACTCTTTAATTGAGGTTTGTCAATTACTTTCCCCATGCCTGCAGAGAATGAAATTACTCTAGTGGTATTCGTAAAATCACTTACAACCAAATTGTATAAACTATCCCTTGCTATTGCTAATCGCAGTACATATTTCGAATTTGAATCTATTCTGTCGATTTTTAATCTTGTAGGATACACAGGTGATTTTTGCTGAAAAACATTATATACTAAATTTCGCAACACATTGTGTGAGGTATTATCAATTACAAAAATGGCTGTATCAAATTTAAGTCCCTGTTCAAGATTTAAAAACTCTATTTTGTAATTATTATGGTTTGGGTTCTTGAGTAAATCTATGGAATCATTTTTCGTGTGTTTTACAACATATACATTAGTATTATTTTTACTGCTTTGACCAAAAACAGTATTGAGAGTGACTATAAAGAAGACAAAACACAGTATATTTCTCATTATTTTATCACCCTTTGATAAGCACCATAACCTGTCACTTTTACAGTGACTTTAGACGTCAAAAGTGTTTTTTGTTTAAGAATAGTGAACTTTGGCAAAACAAGGATATCATTATTTGTACCATTAAGAGCATTGTATATCGCAGCCGATTTTATATTTTTATAAACATCCAAAGGATCTGATGCCACGCCATTCGATACAAAATTATTGTCCGAGTCCGTTGTAAAAAAAAGAAACGTTTTCCTTACACTAACGCCTTCTAATCGCTTTGAAGTATCAATAAATAGTTTTGTTCTAAACGTATCAGGTATCGTTACTATTGATGATTCAACAACCCGTCCTGTTTTCGTCAGTGTGCCGCAACTCGCCAATAAAATAATTAAAGAGATTGCAATATTAAATGGAGATTTCATTAGTACAAACTAAAGTGTTTTTACACTTGTAAGCAACAAGTTTTACTTGTGTGTAAAAAAATTTGGCGAACTATTGCTTTTTTTATTATTTCATGCGTTTACATGAAATAAAGAGACAATTATTACTTGGGAATTCAATGACCTAATTCCCACCCGAAATCAGTAAAATCTATTTTTTAGTATTTCAAAAATCACAAAACCAGGGCCATAAAAGATTTTTAATAAATTATTTACTCAAAACACTCAAAAACGAATTTTTAGGGTTTTTATTCGAATTTTTACAATTTTAAGTGGTAAAATACCATCACTATTTATAGAATTGAAATTTATACCATTTTTTTGATTACCCATTTCACGGAAACATCCAAAAACACTGCGCACTATTTCAGTTCAAATTCTTCAAGACGGATTAAATGGCGGTAATAATATCGACGGTGGTAGAGACGCAATGCATTGCGTCTCTACGATCAACAACACAACACCACCATTACGATAAAACCCCCTCATTATGAATGTCAAGAAATAGTATCTTTGCCTTATGTCACGAATTGTTGAATGCGTTCCGAATTTTAGTGAGGGAAATAATCCCCAAATAATCAAACAAATTACCGATACCATCGCCGC
>CAMBRH010000337.1 GCA_945870115.1 Chitinophaga pinensis
TGTGATTTCTTGTAAATAAAGTCTGAAAAATTCAATCGCATCCGCAATTTTATTCTTTGCTATATAAGCATAAGCGACATTGTAAAATGCATCTTTTCTGTGATGAGAAATTGCAGTTCCTGGTGTTGCAATAAATTCTTTGTAAGAAGCAATCGCTTTATCCGTTTGTTTTAATTGGTATTGTGCTTCTGCTGTCCAATATTTTGCGTCGGCAGAAATTCGGTCATCCATATTAAATTTATCAACTAAAGCAAAAGTTGAAATTGACTTTTCAAAATTAGATTTTTGAAATTGCTCTACTCCAAAATTAAAGGCAATAATCTGATATGCAGATTTCAAACGAACATCTTTGTCTTCAATTTTATCCAAAGATTTTAAAGCCAACGCATAATTGTTTGTTTGTGTAAAAACGTTCAATAAATATTCATACACTTCTTTTTTTCTATCCGAATTTGGATATTTCTCCAAATATAATTCCAAAGCTTCAATTGCTTCATCGTAGGGATTTATATCCAATTTGTAGGATAAAATCGCATAATTGTAAAGTGCATCTTCTTGAATTTTTTCATCAATTGCAATAACAGCAGCAGCTTCAAAAGCTGTTCGTGCATAAGCGATATTTTTAAGTTTCAGATAACATTCAGCGATATTGTACAATGAAATTTGGCCCAAAGTATCTTTTATTCGAGCAACTTTATCAAATAATTCGATTGCATTATCATAATTAGAACTTTTATAAAAAGCATACGCTAATTGATAATCATCTTCTCTTTTCGTTTTCGCTTCGGTATTAAATTTCAACAAAAAAGGAACAGCTTCATCGTATTGTTTCAATTCGTAATATGCATCACCAATTAAGTGATTCATTTCTAGTAAAGCATTTCCTGAAGCACTATCAATATAATCTGGACCTTTAGCAATTACATCTTTGTATCTCCCTAAACGGTAATAAATTTGAATGATGTAAATTTGAGAAATTTGCTTGAAACTTTCCAATAAAACCAATTTTTCAAAACCTTGTAAAGCACTTTGGTAGGATTTATCTTGGTAAGAAATATGGGAAAAATAATATAAAGCCGCTGGAGCGAACGTTGAATTTCCGTCTTTCACTTCGTAAAAAGCATTTCTTGCTTCGTTAAATTGTTCTAATTCAAAATAAGAATATCCTAATTTGAAATAAAATTCATCTAATTCTTCTTTTTGTAAATTGTGTTTTGCTAGTTGATTTAACCAAACTAAAGTTGTTTTGTAATCTTTCTTTTGGTAGTAATACTTCCCAATTTTGAAATAAATTTTGTATTTGTAAATACTTTCAGGGTAATTTCTGTTGAAAGATTCAAGTAATTCAATCGCATCATTGTTAAATAATTCAAGTGCTGAAACGCCTTCGTAATACAAAGCTTTGATGTAATAAGGATCGTTTTGTTGCTTGTTTTCATTGATGAATTTCCTGAATTCGATTCTCGCTGCGCTAAATTGTTCTTTCTCAAATAATTCCTCTGCTCGATAATAGTTTTCGTATTTTCCTGAGTATTTTGAAGTCACTTGACTAAAAGTATGCTGAGAAAAAAACAAAATAAGCAGTAAAAATAAGTGCTTTAAAAAACTGTTTTTTGATTTTATTGTGTTCATTATAAATGGTTTCCGATGTATTTTATTTGAAAATTTTACTTCAACTTTACTGAGTCTTTTCACTGACTATAACAATTTCATAAAATTAAGTTACATTTCGTAGCGGATTTTCAGAAAATACAAAAGTTTTAAACGCTTATCTGTTGAGAGAATTCTAAAAAAAATTAATTTTTAGCTTATATTATGTTGTAATTTGCATCTTCTAAACAAAGCATTTAGTTTTTAAACCTCTGCAAATGCAGAAACAACAAATAATTCAATGACAAACGGGAATGTAATTTCAATCAAAGGAGCACAAATTTTTCAGCGTGAAGAATTGATTTTAAACAACATAAATTTCGAACTCAAGGAAAATGAAATTGTTTATTTAATTGGAAAAACCGGAAGCGGAAAAAGTAGTTTAATGAAAACACTTTTTGGAGAATTACAATTAAAAGTTGGAAAAGGGAATGTTGTTGGTTACGATCTTTTGGACTTAAAAAAGAAAGATATTCCGATGTTACGCAGAAAAATTGGAATCGTTTTTCAAGATTTTCAACTATTAATGGACAGAAGTGTTTACGCAAATTTACGTTTTGTGATGGAAGCAACAGGTTGGAAAGACAAAAACTTGATGGAAAAACGGGCAACAGAAGTGCTGAAAATGGTTGGTTTGGAACACAAATTTAACACTATGCCTCACGCACTTTCTGGCGGAGAACAACAAAGAGTTTCCATAGCAAGAGCCTTGCTAAATAAACCTGAATTAATTTTAGCAGATGAACCAACAGGAAATTTAGATCCAGAAACATCTGAGGAAATTATGCGTATTTTAATTGCTGTTGCCAAAGAAGAAAAATCATCAGTAATCATGGCTACACACGATATGTCTATGGTTGAAAAATTTCCTGGAAGAATTATTCGCGTTGAAAATGCTGGACTAAAAGAAATTGATCACTTGAATCGTTTTGATCCGTTTACAACTTTTTTACAATGATTTATGGGAGTTTTGAATGTTGAATTATGAGTTATGAATGTGATTCGTATTTTCTACAATAATTAATATTAATTGTAAAATTGTGTTTCTAACAAAAATCAAAGTCGAATAATCCAAAAATCTAATAATCGAAAAATTTAATTGTTTTTCTACAATAATCAAGTCTTTCGTCTTCTGGTCTTCTGGTCTTCTAGTCTTAAGTCTATTCTGTTTCTACTAAAAACAAAGTCTTAATATCCTGATGTCCCAATATCCTGATGTCTAATTAAAGATTTTTCGCACTTTCCAAAACCTCATTCTTCAATTGTTCTGCATAATCAATCATTTTTTGACAGATTTCAGGATTTGAAGCACCAATAATTTTTGCAGCCAAAATCCCAGCATTTTTTGCGCCATTTAAAGCAACAGTAGCTACAGGAATTCCGTTTGGCATTTGTAAAATGGATAAAATACTATCCCAACCATCAATTGAGTTGGAGGATTTAATTGGAACACCAATTACTGGTAATGGAGTTAAAGAAGCAGTCATTCCAGGCAAATGCGCAGCGCCACCAGCTCCAGCAATGATCACTTTTAAACCTCTTTTGTGAGCGTTTTGGGCATATTCCAACATCAATTCTGGAGTTCTGTGAGCTGAAACTACATTTATTTCATAAGAAATTTCAAATTGTTTTAAAATATTTGCCGCTTCTTGCATGATTGGTAAATCTGATTTACTTCCCATAATAATTCCAACTTCTGCCATAATTTTGTTGTTTTTGAGGCAAAGTTATTAAAATTTAACTTATTTGTGAACTAAAATTATTTTGAAGTGTTTTAACTAACTGTTAGATAGATACAAAATAAATTTTTTTTCTAAAAAGCTGTTTTGTATCTTTGCATTTCAAAAATTGAATTTTTAGATAAATAT
>CAMBRH010000338.1 GCA_945870115.1 Chitinophaga pinensis
CAAAGATTTATTTGAAAATGGATACCGAGAAGTGGTTCTTTTGGGACAAAATGTGGATAGTTACCGCTGGAACATGTCATCAAAAGGAGAAATAAAAGATGAAAATCAAGCAACTACAAATTTCACACAATTGCTGGAAATGGTTGCCCAAATAAATCCACTTTTGAGGGTTCGTTTTTCAACTTCTCACCCAAAAGATATGACGGATGATGTAATTGAAATGATGACTAAATACGATAATATTTGTTCGCACATTCATTTACCCGTGCAATCTGGAAATACAGAGATTTTGGCAAAAATGAATCGTGGATATACGAGAGAATGGTATTTGAATCGTATTGAAGCTATTCGTAGGATTTATCCAGAATGTGTGATTACGACAGATATTATTGCAGGATTTTGCGGAGAAACAGAAGAACAGCACCAAGATACTTTGAGTTTGTTAGATGAAGTAGAATTCAGTTTTGCCTATATGTATACGTATTCTGAGCGACCAAAAACCTTGGCAGAAAGAAAATACGAAGATGATGTTCCAGAAAAAACAAAAAGTAGAAGGTTAACTGAAATAATTGACAAACAACTGAAATACGCTTTAAAAGTGAATCAAAGGCAAATTGGCCAAATACAAGAAATTTTGGTGGAAGGAACTTCTAAAAAATCACAAGAACAATTTGTGGGAAGAAATTCTTCGAATATAAAAGTCGTTTTTCCGAAAAGTAATTTTGAAAAAGGGATGTACGTGAAAGTGAAAATTGTGGATTGTACTTCTGCAACGATGATTGGGGAGCTGGTTTGAAATGGACAAGGAGACAAAAGATAATAGAATTAAATAAGAAACTAAAAGGAATAATTTAACTGGCTTTCGAAATCAATCAAAGTCTTTAATCTTAAGTCTTTTAGTCTTAAATCTGATTAAATGAACATACAACAAATAAAACAACGTTTCGGGATAATAGGTAATTCGCCTCAATTAAACCGTGCTTTAGAAGTCGCTGCGCAAGTTGCTCCAACGGATATTTCTGTTTTAGTTACTGGCGAAAGTGGAACGGGAAAAGAAATTATTCCGCAAGTGATTCACCAATTAAGTTCACGAAAACATGGAGAATATATCGCTGTAAACTGTGGTGCAATTCCTGAAGGAACAATTGATTCTGAGCTTTTCGGACATGAAAAAGGATCATTTACAGGTGCAGTTGGAGGACGAGATGGATATTTTCAAGTCGCAGATGGCGGAACAATATTTTTAGATGAGGTTGCTGAACTTCCAATGCAAACGCAAGTTCGTTTGTTAAGGGTTTTGGAAACAGGAGAATTTATCAAAGTTGGTTCTTCAAAAGTGATAAAGACGAACGTTCGAGTTGTTGCTGCAACCAATGAAAATATGGGAAAAGCGATTCAAAGCGGTAAATTTCGAGAGGATTTATTATACCGTTTGAGTACAGTTCCTATTCAACTTCCAGCTTTGAAACAACGAAAAGACGATATTCACTTATTGTTTAGAAAGTTTGCAAACGATTTCGCTGATAAATATAGAATGCCAGTTATTAAATTGACTGATGATGCTGTTCAAGTTCTTGAAAATTATTCTTGGCCAGGAAATATTCGTCAATTAAAAAATTTAGTGGAACAAATTTCAGTAATTGAAAATAAACGAGAAATTGATGGACTTTTACTTGGTTCGTATATGCCTCAGCAAGAATCTCACTCTTCCGGTTTAATGAAAAGCTCTGAGTCAGATAATTTTTCGGAACGCGAATTGATGTATAAATTCCTTTTTGATATGAAAAGTGATTTGTCTGATTTGAAAAAATTGGTTGCTGAATTGATAAATCACGGAGGAGAATTTAAGTTAAATCCAGATCAAGCGGCGATGATGAATCGCATGTATACAGAAGTAAAAGTTCCTGTTACAGAAAAATCCAATTTCTTGCCTGTTACTGCTCAAAACGAAGAATTTCATCACAATGAAGATACGTATTCACAAGATTTTCAGGAACATGAAGAAGTGGAAGAATCACTCTCTTTGGAAGACAGGGAAAAAGAATTGATTCACAAAGCTCTTGAAAAGCATCGTGGAAAAAGAAAATATG
Source organism: Chitinophaga pinensis (assembly GCA_945870115.1). Lineage (GTDB taxonomy): Bacteria > Bacteroidota > Bacteroidia > Flavobacteriales_D > Crocinitomicaceae > M2408. Next base: position 2,091 of record CAMBRH010000338.1, read on the forward strand.
CAGCTGAAGAATTAGGTATTTCTGAAAGAACATTGTATAGAAAAATCAAAGAATTTAACCTTCCAAATTAATTTTGAATATGCGATTTTTGCTTTTAGCAGTGTTAAATATTGGACTTTTTTTAAGTTTAAATTCTTGTTGGCCAACGAGTATTTCCTTTGTTGATAAAGGTTCCATGCCAGAGGATTGGCATTTTTTCTCCCTAAAAACCTTGGAAAATAATGCGCCAAATGCACCCTTAAGTTATTCTGCAAATTTATCTGAAGCGATAAAAGATGGAGTTCAAAATAATACTAAATTAAAAATAAATACCACTCCAAATTCTGGTGAAGTCCAAATTGAAGGTATGATTATGAATTATTCAGTTTCACCAATTGCTTTGCAGGCTGGAGATGTAGCCGCAAAAAACAGGTTGACAATTTCAACTAATTTTACGATTTATATTAAAGTTCCAGATAAAGAAGTTGAAGAAATGAAACTGTCAAGTTCACGCTTTTTTGATTTCGATAGTAACAGCGAATTTACTTCAGTTGAAGCAAGTTTAATTGAAGAAATTAACAAGCAAATTGTGCAAGACGTTATTAATAAATTATTGTCAAACTGGTAGTTATGAATACAGATATTTTATTTCAAAAAATTAAGAACCCAAGTTTATTTCTGCAATCGGACATTTCTATATTAAAAGATTTAACGCTTAAATATCCATTTTGTCAGCTTTACCCGATTTTGTATTTGCAAACCCTCGCACTTCACAAAGATCTGCATTTTGATGAAGAATTGAAAAATTATGCTTTTAAAATTACCGATAGAGTAAAATTGTATGATCTGATATATTCTTTTGAGACTAATTCAAATTCACTAGAAATTAATGATTTTACGCAATCAAAAGTAGAAGACAGTGTTGAAACTAATGCTGTTATTGAGGAAATAGAAGAAGTAAAAATAGAACCTTTTGTTGAAATTTCACCAGAAAGTGAAGTAGTTTCATCAATTACAGCAATTGAAATAAAAGTTGAAGCTGAACTAATTGAAGAAAAAGAAGAAATTGTTTTAACAAAAACTGAATTAAGAAATAACGATATTTTAGAACAAGAAATATTGTCAAATATCATTTCGTCTAGTTATTCGTTGGAAATGGAGGAGAAGAAGCCAATTTTGGCTGATGAGTTATCAAGCGTTAGTTCAGATAAAACTAATCCTGATGACAAATCAAATGTAAAATCTGATTCAGAAATTATAAATGAAGAAGTAAAAATTGAAATTATTTCAAAAATTGATATTTCAAGCGAAAGAAGTTTTAGTTCTTGGTTGACAATTTCTGATGAAAAAATCACTGGAGAATTAATTGAAGAAAAAGACTTAAAATTAATCAAGAAATTAAAAGTGAGTCTTCAAAACCTGAAAGTGAATCCTTAAAAGT
>CAMBRH010000339.1 GCA_945870115.1 Chitinophaga pinensis
AATTCGGTTGGTACCAACAACCTGTACCGTGTCTTTGAGACCCCATAATCGCCCTACGAACTCCATACACACACTTTGATGAGCCAGATGGTGTCAACACCCTACAAACCGTCCAAGCAGCTCCAGGACACCGAAACAGTCACCAAGTCACCATCAATCGTCTTTCTAGATATTTAAAAACATAGCAAGAAAAATATATTATGTATGTGAATCCAATTGAAATATTGGGATTATCCAATTTTCAACAAGCATCTAGTATAGAAATCGATATAATAAAGAAATCGAAGCGAAGACTGTTTGCTGACATAGATCTTTCAGATGATTGTCTCTATGATTATTACGGGTCAAAGATTACAAAATCAATCTGCGAAAAAGCAATCGATGAATTAAATGACAAAGACAAAAAAGACTTTTATTTGTACCTCGCAAATAACCAGTCATTAAACCTATTTCTTGCGAATGGAGATGAATCATTTTTCACAGAAATAAAACAGGATGGGATTTTTAAGCTCGATGATTTTATAGAATTCATAAGTAAATTTTATGCACCAAGATTTGATCGTGCGTTGTTAAACTCTTTTTTGAAAAATGACGATGCAAAAATCCGAAAAATTCTTTCAACATCGCATCTTATATCAACTATTGATATAAATATTTCATTAAAAAGCGTTTCAAATCATATCCAGGCAAAAATTCAAGAAATAGATAAAATTACTCTTGATATAAAGAATCAAACAACGGAATATAACGAAAAGAATGTTATTGAGTTGATGAATTATTTTATTGAAACTTTACCTGCAAAGTCAATAAATTGCCTTCCATATTATTTTTCAAGCCAGATTCTAAAACTTGCAAATTCAGTCAATTATCTTTCAAATGCGATTTGGTCAAATCTAGATTGCCCTCAGATTTCATATTTGTTTGTTGAATACATATTGACTTTAAATGTATCAGGTATTGATAAAACAACATTTGAAAAAAACTTATTAATTATAAGTGATGAGAATAAAAAACGAGCCACAAAAATACAAAACGCTCCGGTTTTTGAAAAATGGGAAACTATTGTTTCGTTTCTTGACGAACTAAAAGAAAAAGTTGATAATAAAACAGTCGATTCCAAAGCAGCATGGCAAATAGTAAAATCTAAGATTGATTTAAAAGATATAAATTCTATTCCAGATTTTGGAAATGATTTAAGAAATCAAGCATGCATATCAATCAGAAACTTATCTATATCAATTTGGAATCATCACAATGATATTAGAACAGCTCTAGAAGCAATCAATTTCTGCAAATTAATAAAAATCCAAAACAAATTAATCGAAAAAATAAAACAGGATGAAAAAGATCTTTTAGATTTAGAAGAAAAACATCGTGGATTTTTGATTTGTTATTTTTGCGATAAAAACATTCCCGATGATGAATTCAAAATTGAAACAACTATCTATAAGGAAATAAACAGATCAGGTTGGATTACAAAAAATGTTGAATTTTCATATGTAAAAGTATCAATACCTCGATGTAAATCATGCTGTAAAGTTCATGAATTAACAGAAAAAAGATATTGGTTATATTCAATAGCCTGCATTGTTTTAGGAATCATAGTCGGTATGTTGATTGAAGAACACTTTGTCATTGGTGGTTTTATTGGATTTGCAATTGGATATTTAATAGCACTATACAAATCAATTCAAACTGGTGTCAAAAATTCGTCAGACTCATCTCTAGGATCTCATCCTATTCTGTGGAAGAAAATTCAAGAGGGATGGACATTTTCAAAACCAACCGCATAAATTATTGAAACCATGAATGATATAAAATTAATAACCATCAAAGCACCTCAGTCGTACCTCGATTTAATCAACCAAATATTTGAGATTGAAAAGAAAACAGCAAGCCTCAAAGATGAGAATTCAATCCAAAGAAACATCAATAAAATTAAATCACTGATGGATAGTGAATTATTTAGCAGCAACCAAGATGTAGGTTTTACATATCATAATCCGATTGGTGAAAACTATTCTGAAACACGAACCGACTGTGAAGCAACCATTTCTGGAAGCGATTTTAATAATCTAGAAATTGTTGAAGTAATAAAACCAATCATTTTTTATTCAATCAGAGAAGGGTTGCAAATAAAGAAAATAATCGTTCAGCCTGCCGTTGTTGTTGTTAAATCAAAGATGTAAAACATTTAAAATTTGAAATATTATGAATAATTCAATTAATTTTGGAATAGATTTAGGCACAACAAATAGTGCAATTGCAAAATTTGTCAAAGGTGAAGTGATAATTTTTTCTAATCCACAGGATTTTGGAAGAAATACATTACCATCAGTTGTTGCCTATAGGAAGGATAAAATTATCGTAGGAAACAAGGCAAAAGAATTTTTAGAAAAAGACCCTAAAAGCGTTGTAGGTGTTTTCAAAAGAAAAATGGGCACCGCTGAGAGTTTTAAAATAAAAGCGATAAACGAATCCAAAACACCAATTGAACTCTCAGCGCAAGTGTTAAAAGAATTGAAGACATTTGTTAACACCGGTGAACTAATGGATGCGGTTGTGATCACAATTCCTGCGTCTTTCGACACAATACAGTCAAATGCAACCAAAGAAGCTGGTATTCAAGCTGGCTTCAAACAAGTTGTTTTGCTTCAAGAGCCGATTGCCGCAAGTTTGGCTTACGCTAATATGAAGAAAACTACTGAAATGAAAGATGGGCAATGGCTTGTTTACGATTTGGGTGGTGGAACATTTGATGTCGCTTTAATTCGTATAAAAGATGGAGAAATGAAAGTTCTAGACCATGAAGGTGACAATTTTCTTGGTGGTTCTGATTTTGATAATTTAATCGTAGAAAAATTTGTAATTCCTAAAATTTGTAAAACCTATAAGTTTTCAAATTTAGAGAATGAAATGAAAAGTGCGTCCGGTAAATTCAATGCAAAATATTATGTGCTTTTGAGAAGATCTGAAGAGGCTAAAATAATGCTTTCATCGAAAACATCTGCGGAAATTGTAGTAGATGGTTTCGAAGATGAAAACGGAGCTGAAGTTGATGTTGAATTAGTTATTACAAGATCTGAATTCAATGAATTGATTAAAACGCATATCGACGGAACGGTTGATATGATAAAGAAAATTATAACGAGAAATTCATTGCAACCAAATGATTTGCAGTTTGTTTTAATGGTTGGTGGATCTACTTATATTCCATTTGTTCGAAACCGGGTTGAAGAGGTTTTGCAAATTAAGGCTAACTGTGAAATTGATCCAACGACAGCGGTAGCTGTTGGTGCTGCATATTATGCTGCAACGAAACAAAAAGATGTTTTCAGCTCTAGCAATCTTAAAAAGAATACATTGATTTCAATTAAGTCTTCATATAACAAAGCGTCGAAAGAAAATGAAGAGTTGTTTGCTGCAAGAGTAACTGGTGAATTAAATGGATTGAGTTATCGAATATTAAGGCAAGATGGTGGATATGATTCGGGGTTAAAGAAATTG
>CAMBRH010000340.1 GCA_945870115.1 Chitinophaga pinensis
TAAGCAAAGGAATTAAAAATAAAGCAAAAGAGAATTGAAATTGGAAATCTCGAAACAAAACAAAATATATAAATGTACCAATCAATAAAATAAATTGGATTCCAAATCGAACTAAATTACTAAAAACCAAACTTAAAGGCATTACTAATCTTGGAAAGTAAACTTTTCCAAAAATATGCGCATTGTCTTTAAAAATGGTTGATGTTTTTAATAAACACTCAGAAAAATAATTCCAAGCAATGATTCCTGTCATATAAAAAAGTGTTTGAGGCAATCCATTTGTACTTATTCCTGCAAGATTACCAAAAATCACCATATAAATAAAAGTTGTGATTAATGGTTGAATAAAAAACCAAAGTGGTCCGAGAATTGTTTGCTTATAAAAAGACACAATATCTCTTTTCACCAAAAGAAACAGCAAATCTCTGTAATTCCAAACTTCTTTTAAATTCAGAGAAAAAAGAGTTGATTTTGATTGAATTACAAAATCCCAGCTTTCATTATTTTGTTGATTTTTATTCATTTATGAATTCAAGTAATTTTGATAAGCTTTCATTATTCCATCTTCCAATTCCATTGATTGATATGAAATGATAGAGTTCATTAGTGAAATATCCAAACATTTTTTTTGGGTTCCATCTAATTTTGCAGAACTCCATGTGAAATCACCTTCAAATCCAACAATTTCTTTAATTAAATTTGCCAATTCTTTTATTTGTAAATCTTTTCCAGTTCCAACATTTACGTGAGTTTGCTTCAAATCAATATATAATTTTTTAGCATCCATTTTATTGAATATTTGAATACAAATTTCAGCAAAATCATCTACATGTAAAAATTCTCTATAAACTTCACCAGTTCCCCACAATTTAATTTCAATTTTTTTATTTTCAGGTTGGATTATTCCCTGTTCAGACAAATAATTTAAAATTTCTGCCACTAGATTTTCTCCATTTAAAAACTCATGTGAATTTTTAATCAAATCATCCTTTATAGCTTTCCAATTTTGAGTTTCTAGCAATTTAGCTAAATAAATTTTACGAATTAAAGCAGGAAGAACATGGGAATTTTTTAAATCATAATTATCATTTGGTCCATATAAATTTGTAGGCATTACTGAGATAAAATTACTTCCATATTGATGAAAATAATTTTCACACATTTTTATTCCTGCAATTTTAGCAATTGCATAAGGTTCGTTGGTTTGTTCGAGTGAACCTGTCAATAAATATTCTTCCTTTAATGGTTGTGGTGCATTTTTAGAATAAATACATGAACTTCCTAAAAATAATAATTTTTTTGTCTGATTTTTAAAAGCAGCATGAATTACATTATTTTGAATCATTAAATTTTCATAAATAAATTCTGCCCTAAAAGTGTTATTTGCTTTTATTCCTCCAACTTTTGCAGCTGCAAGAAAGACATATTCTGGTTTTTCGTTTGAAAAAAACAAATTAACTTCAGCTTGATTTGTTAAATCTAATTCTTTCGAATTTCGTAAAACAAAATTACCAAAACCAATAGATTTTAGTTTTCGTAAAATGGCCGAACCAACCATTCCATTATGACCTGCGATAAAAATTTTTGAATCTTTATTCATGATTTTTAGATTTACAAAATCCACCTTTTTCAAGATACATTTCTTTTTCAACATTCAATAAATCTACTTCAATCATTTCTTTTACCAATTGATCTAAGGAATACTCTGGTGTCCAATTTAATTTTTCTTTTGCTTTTGAAGCGTCACCTATTAATAAATCAACTTCAGTTGGTCTAAAATACCTTTTATCTATTGCTAGAATTTGTTTTCCTACTTCAAGTTGGAATTTTGAATTATTACATTTTTTTATGAAACCTTTTTCTTCAATTCCTTGCCCCCTAAATTCTAATTCAATACCAATTTCACCAAATGCCATTTTTACAAAATCTCTAACAGAAGTTGTTTTACCTGTTGCAATTACCCAATCTTCAGCTTCTTCGGCTTGAAGAATTAGCCACATCATTCTTACATAATCTTTTGCATGTCCCCAATCTCTTTGTGCATCAAGATTTCCAAGATAAAGCATTTCTTGTAAGCCAAAGGCAATTTTAGAAACAGCCCTAGTTATTTTTCGAGTTACAAATGTTTCACCTCGAACTGGAGATTCATGGTTAAAAAGAATTCCATTAGAAGCAAAAATTCCGTAAGCTTCTCTATAATTTACCGTTATCCAAAAAGCATAAATTTTAGCAACGGCATATGGACTTCTTGGATAAAAAGGAGTTGTTTCAGTTTGTGGAACTTCTTGAACTTTACCATATAACTCACTCGTTGATGCTTGATAAAGTCTCACTTTTTTTTCTAATCCTAGAATTCTAATTGCCTCTAACAACCTTAGGGTACCAATTCCATCGGCGTTTGCAGTATATTCGGGAGTCTCAAATGAAACTTGCACATGGCTCATAGCTGCCAAATTATAAATTTCGTCAGGCTTGGTTTCTTGAATTATACGAATTAAATTCGTAGAATCAGTCATATCTCCATAATGCAAAATAAAATTTTGATTGTTAGCATGTCGATCTTGATATAAATGATCTATTCTTTCAGTATTAAAACTTGATGCTCGTCTTTTGACACCATGAACAATATAATCTTTATCAAGTAAAAATGAAGCCAAATAGGAACCGTCTTGACCTGTAACACCTGTAATCAAAGCTATTTTTTTCATGGTTTTAATTAATTTTTTCTCAGCTAAAATTTCATGGCTTCGCCGCCATCAGTCACATAAAAAAGCGTGAATAATCAAAAATTTTAAGGCTAAAACTATTATGTAATCCTAGACTAAATAACAAAAATAATCAAATTAATTATATAATTGTCTTCACACAAGAAATTGGAATATTGACGCTTAAAAACCTATTTAAAGTAATTAGTTCTACCAATAATCTATATTCTCCCTGATAATCAATTGCTTGAGCAATTAAGCCTTTGAAGGGGCCAGAAATTACTTCTACTTTTTCTCCCTTCATAAAAATCGGTTTAGTTAAATTAGTCACTTGAGAAAAATCATTTAACAAAATTTTAATTGAATCAATTTCTACTTGTTTAACTTTTGCATATTCTCCAGAAAGCATCAGAATTCTAACAACGCCATATATCAACTTAACAGACTGTATATCTGAGTATAAACATTTTACAAAAACAACTGAAGGAATCAAAGGAATACTTACTTTTTTTTTTCGATCACTCCAAATTTTAACTGTATTTATGAGTGGTAAAAACACTTCTAAATTTAAATTTGTCAATCTATCAAAAACTTTTTTTTCAGAATTCGGTTTTGTATAGATTACGAACCAAAATTTTATGTTTTTTTCAATCAATTTTTTTGTTTCTTTATTTCAACTATTAAACAATTTACATAATTAAAATGTTTTGACAAAGATATAAAAGATTCAATATTTATTTTAAACTTAAAAAAAATAGGATAAACTTTTATGAAACCTTGCAAAATATTAAATATTAAT
>CAMBRH010000341.1 GCA_945870115.1 Chitinophaga pinensis
GAAGTTACTTCAAATCAAGATAATTCTATTTCAATTAAAGGTGTAAATAATATTAATAATAAAATTGAAATTTCTTGTGGTGAAAGTGGATTATCTAGCAGACTTTTAATTTCAGTTGCATCCATTTTTGATAAACAAATAAAACTTTCTGCAAGTGGTTCTTTATTAAATCGCTCAATGAAATTGATTTTTGACATTTTACCTAAATTAAATGTTGAAATAAATTCAGATGAAGATTTTTTACCAGCAATTATTAAAGGACCGATTAATTCTGGTGAAATTACAATTGATGGAAGCATGAGTTCACAATTTTTGTCTGGATTATTGATGGCTTTGCCTCTGGTGAAAGGTAATTCCATTATTCATGTTGAAAATTTGACGAGTACACCTTATATAGAGATGACTATAAATACTTTGTCAAAATTTGGAATTTCCATTGAAAATCAGGATTTTAAAAAGTTTTTGATAAAAGGAAATCAAGTTTATAAAAAAACTGATTACACCATCGAAAGTGATTGGAGTTCATCTTCTTATTGGCTTGTTGCCTCAGCTTTAGGAAAAGAAATTGAAATTTTTGGATTATCTAAAGAAAGTTTACAAGCTGACAAAGCAATTCTGAATGCCTTTGAATATGCAAATTGTGAGATAATTTGGTCAAGTAATTCTTTAAAAATAGGAGGGAAACAACGTAAAGCGTTTGAGTTTGACGCTACAAATTGTCCTGATTTATTTCCCGCTTTGGCAAGTTTTGCCGCTTTAACGAATGGAATTTCTAAAATAAAAGGTGTTCACCGCTTAAAACACAAGGAAAGTGATCGAGGACAAAGCATTCAAGAAGAATTCCAAAAATTGGGAATTAAAGTTAAATTTGAAGAAGATTTGATGCTAATTTATGGAAAAAGTTCAATCGAAGGTGGAAAAGTATTTGCACATCACGATCATAGAATCGCGATGTGTTTAGCAGTTTTAGGAATGTTTTCTAAATCTGAAATCGAAATTGAAAATGCAGAATCTGTTTCTAAAAGTTATCCTAATTTTTGGGAAGACTTGGAGAGTTTGGAGTTATAAATAGATTTTGAATGTCTTTCGTCTTTTGTCTTTCATCTAATGTCTACAAGATATCCCGTATGTTTTCGAATATTCAAAACCCTTCCGTCATCAAAAATCAAATATTGTCCTTTAATTCCGCTTAAAGTTCCTTCAATTATGGTTTCTTTGTCAAAACTCAGACTTTTAATTTTTGTTGGATATTCTGTAACAGGAAAATTAAAGTCAAAAATTTCGTCATTTTCAGAAAAATACTCCATTAAATCAGCAGGTAAAACTTCCTCTAAAGACCATTTTTCATTTACCAAATCAATTGATTCATCCAATTCATTTTTGAGCATGCGTTGCCAATTTGTTTTGTCAGTGAAATGATTTTTTAATTCTACTTCCAAAACTCCCGCTAAATATCTGTTCGGAGTTTCCGCCAATATTATAGCAGAATTTGCTCCTTGATCTATCCAACGAGTTGGAACTTGCGTTGTGCGAGTAACACCAACTTTTACAGAATCTGATGCAGCTAAATACACAACATGTGGTTGGTTGTGGTGATTTTGTTCCCACTCAACATCACGACCTTCACCTAAATGTGCTCTACAAAGTTCTGGTCTGATAATACATTCTGCTGATTCTGGAGCTTTTGTAAAACATGAATAACAAAAACCTTGGTTAAAGGATTTTGGCGTTTTTTTTCCACAAGAAACACAAATGATTTCACCAAAAAAAGACAAACTAATTTTTTTTCCTATAAAATCATTTAAAACAATTTTTTCGTCAAAATTCAATTCATAGCGAATTGGATTTTCAAAAAAAACATTCATTTTATGCAATAGACCTTTCATATTTTTAGATTAAAGACTTTAGGACGAAAGACTTTTTGATCGTCTTGACAAAAATAATTTATTTTTCAAGAAAATCTTAAATAATTAGTGAAAAAGGAACATAAATCTTTTATCTAATGTGATTAAGTCTAACAATCCAATAATCCAATAATCCAATAATCCAACAATCAAAAAATCAGTTTTAGTATCTACATTAATCAAAGTCTTTTGTCTTATGTCTTTAGTCTTGAATCTCCATAACAGCCAACTCCCAAGAATTCATTGTTCGATCCAATTTTTCTTTCGTAACTTGATATTCATTTAGCAATTTAGTGGATTTTTCTTTGTCGTTATAATCAACTTCTACTAGTTCTAAATCAAGTTTTTTAATTGTAGCTTCTAATTCACTTATTAAATCCTCGTATTTTTTAATTTGATTTGTAAGTGCATTCTTTTTGCGTTTTAATTCTCTCGCCTCCTCGTTTGTCAACTTTTTTTCTTCAACAATTAAAGTGTCAATATGTATTTTTATTGGCTTTTCGGAAGCAGAGCCTGTCGAAGCTTTAGAATAATCCGATTCTTGAACATTCATCGAATCAGGATTCATTTTCTTTTGTAGATATTCCTTCACATCATAATGATGAATTTTCAAAGTTTTGTCGTGTATATCCCAAATTCTATTCGTTAATCCATCCAAAAATTCACGGTCGTGAGAAACAACAATGAAAGTTCCTTCATAACTCATCAATGCTTTTTTCAAAACTTCCTTACTTTGAATATCAAGGTGGTTTGTTGGTTCATCGAGAATTAAAAAATTACATGGACTTAAAAGTAACTGACAAAGTGCCAATCTTGTTCTTTCTCCACCAGATAAAACACCCACTTTTTTGTCAACATCTTCTCCAGAAAATAAAAACGTCCCTAAAATACTTCTTAAATCTTTTCTGACATAACCAACAGCAATGTCGTCAACTGTTTCGTAAATCGTTTTGTTGATGTCTAATTTTTCAGCCTGATCTTGCGCGAAATAAGTAATAATTACATTGTGACCAAGTTCAACAACTCCTTCACCTTCAATTGCGTTCATCACGCGTTTCAGAAGCGTTGATTTACCAACTCCATTTGGACCTAATAAAGCAATTTTTTCACCACGACCAATCGTGATATTTATATCTCTAAAAATTGTTCTGCCTTCATATTTCTTTCCAACATTCTTCAAATCCAATACCCATTTTCCTGGCTGATTACTCAAAGGAAAAGATATTTTCATTTTTGCGTTACTCGTTTTCTCAACTTCAATAATTTCGGTTTTATCCAATTTTTTTATCAAAGATTGAGCAAAAGCAGCTTTATTTTTCTTGGCTCTAAATTTATCAATTAACTCTTTTGTATGTTTGATGTCTTTGTCTTGTTGCTTTCTAGCATCAACCATTCTTTCCATTTCTTCTTCTCTTTTGATTTTGTAAAGAGAATAATTGTAAGGGAAATCAAGCATTTTTCCCATAGAAATTTCAAGCGTTCGTTTGGTAACATTATCTAAAAATAACCTGTCGTGAGAAATTACGATAACTGCTCCTTCAAATTTTTGTAAATAATTTTCCAACCAAGAAATTGAAATGATATCCAAGTGATTCGTT
>CAMBRH010000342.1 GCA_945870115.1 Chitinophaga pinensis
GCAAATAAATGCACAATTATTACATGGGAAAGTTGTTTACAGCAAGCAAGCTCACGCAAAAATTACATCAATCGATTTAAGTCAAGCAAAAGAATTAAAAGGTGTTCACGCAATATTGACTTACAAAGATATTCCTGGGGAAAATCAAATGGGACCAGTCATTCACGACGAACCTTGTTTAGCAGAAAATGAAGTCATTTGTGTTGGACAAGCGATTGTTTTGATTGCAGCTGAAACGGAAGAAATTGCTCTTGAAGCAGAAAAATTAATTCAAATTTCTTACGAACCATTGGAAGCAATTTTGGATTTGCGCACTGCGATTGAAAAAAATGCACTTTTAGGTCCAGCAAGAACAATGCAAAGAGGTGATGTTGTTTCAGGATTGAAAAATTCTAAACACATTATGAAAGGTGAATTAGAAACTGGTGCACAAGAACATTGGTATTTAGAAACTCACATTTGCCTTGCTATTCCTGGCGAAGGGAACGAAATGACAGCTTACAGCGGAACGCAACATCCATCAGAAACACAAGCAATAATTTCAGAAGTTTTGGGAATTCCAAAAAATGAAGTTGTGGTTGAAATTAGAAGAATGGGTGGAGCTTTTGGTGGAAAAGAAACGCAGGCAAATTGGTTAGCTGCTTGGAGTTCTTTGTTAGCTAGAGCCACAAAAAGACCAGTAAAATTGCGTTTATTCCGCGATGATGATCAAATTATGACTGGAAAACGTCATCCATATTTGATTGATTATGAAGTTGGTTTTGATGATAATGGAAAAATTTCAGCTTTGAATGTTACACAAAATGCTGACGGTGGTTGCGTGACAGATTTGAGTTTTGCCATTTTAGAAAGAGCCATGTTGCATGCTGATAATGCTTATTTTATTCCAGATATTTTGGTAACCGGAAAAGCATATAAAACAAATTTACCTTCAAATACTGCTTACAGAGGTTTTGGCGGACCGCAAGGAGTTGCTGGAATTGAAAGCATTATGGATAAAATCGCTCGTTTTTTGAAAAAAGATGCCGCAGAAGTTCGTAAAATTAATTTTTATGGAATCGATAAAGATAATATCACTCATTACGGACAGGAAGTTGAATTGAATAGAATTCACTTGATTTATGACCAATTAATGGAGTCGTCAGATTACAAAAATCGTCGTTTGGCAATCAATGAATTTAATGCTAAGAATGAATTTTACAAAAAAGGCTTGGCGATGACTCCCGTGAAATTCGGAATTTCGTTCACCACAACTTTTTTAAATCAAGCTGGATCTTTGGTTCATGTTTATACCGATGGAACAGTTTTGGTAAACCATGGCGGAACAGAAATGGGACAAGGATTAAATACAAAAATCACTCAAATAGCTGCGCTTGAATTAGGAATTGATTTTTATAAAATCAAGGTAAATGCAACAAATACGTCTAAAGTTGCAAATACTTCTGCGACAGCTGCATCTGCAGGAACAGATTTGAATGGAATGGCTGTAAAAGTTGCAATTGACAGCATCAAAAAGAATTTGTCAGATTTTTTAGCAAGTCATTTTAACAAAGAAAATTCAGACGAAAAATCAAAAGCTGAAAATATTATTTTTGAGAACAATGAAATCATCGATTCAAAAAATAGCGAGCGTAAAATTGCTTTTGCAAAAGCAGCGCAATTAGGATATTTGAATCAAATTCATTTGAGTGCCAATGGTTTTTACAAGACACCAAATATCGGTTGGGACAAAGCAACTGGTTGGGGAAAACCATTTAATTATTACGCTTACGGAATGTGTGTAAGTGAAGTTTTATTGGACACCTTAACTGGATTTTACAAAAACTTAAGAACAGATATTTTACACGATTGTGGAGATTCAATCAACGATGGATTGGATATTGGACAAGTGGAAGGAGCTTACATTCAGGGAGTTGGTTGGTGCACAACTGAAGAGTGTAAACGAAACGACAAAGGAGAATTATTGAATCATTCACCAGATACTTACAAGATTCCTTCAGTTCAAGATATTCCAATGGATTTTAGAACAAGTTTATTGCAAAATGTACCAAATCCAAATGCAATTCGTAAAAGTAAAGCGGTTGCAGAACCACCATTTATGCACGGTTTAGCAACTTGGTTGGCGATTAAGGATGCCGTTTCAGCAGTGAGAAATCATGAAATCGAACCAGAATTTAAAATTCCAGCGACAAATGAAGTTATTTTATTGAGTATTGAGGGCTTGAAGAAAAAGTAAGAAATACTGATGAATTTGGACATTGAAACAAAAGAGGATATTCAATTTTTTGTTTATTATTTATTCAAGGGAAGTTTAGATCCTAGATTCTTTAAAAAAGAATACAATTATTTAGACAAACTTTTATCAAGTCCATCGGATTTATATAAATGTTTTGAAATTTTTGTTTATTCTTTCGTGAATGATAAAAATATAAAACCTGAAACTTATGTCACTAATTTTATAATCAATTTACATGAAAATAAAGGGGATATAATTAAGATGGATTTAATTCATTCTGAAATAATATTGAATGATTTTTGGCTTTCCTTTTTAGAATTATCAAAGAATTTCTGTTTCAATTCTTTTGAAAACCCTATGAAAGATAATTATTTATTGGAATTAAACGGTTGTGGTTCTGATGCTGTCCTTTATTTCTCTGTTTGGACAAATATTATTCAAATTGATGAAAATTGGAATGTTTTAAACAAAAAAGAAGCATCAATGAGAGCAAATGAAAGGATTAAAATGTGGGAAAATTATGTGCCGCTGATTCAATTTGAAGATTGGGAATTAGAGCAAGAAATATATTAGTTTATTTTCTGAATTTGCTAGATAATTCTCGAATTATAGCGAATTATTTTTTAATAGTGATTTTTTCATTTTTACGTTATGATGCCATAGGAGAAAAAGCAAAGCTTTTGAAGAACCAACGATAGTGCAGAGATAAATGTTTATAACGACGGATGTAATCCGTCGTAGAAACTAAAAAAATGAATAGTTTTAGGCGTGTGTTTTTGATTAAAAACCATGACGAAAACAAGATAAAATGGTATTTCAGGAAACAAATGGGAAATAAAAAATCTTTAAATTTACATTTTCAAAATCTTTTTTGAGCAAACTCCTAGTTGGTTTTTTAGAACTAATTGGTAAATTCCTTTTTGAAGTTTTTCTAAATTGACATTACTTTCAATTTGTTCAAAATTATGAATAATTATTTGACCATTCGAATCCAATATGGAATATTCAAAAGCTTGATCAGACTTGATTTTTAAGAAATTTTCATTTTGAATAATGCAGTAAGTATCAATTAATTCATTTTTTTTTTGACCAGAAGTATTTTCTTGAAACAACCATTGATAAGCAGCTGAAAATTCTCTTTTCCAAAACCATTCTGAATGTTGACCATCTGATTTTATAACTGTATTTATCTCATTAGCTGCATATTGATTATTAGTCAATGTTGAAACCATGGTGTTTATTTTTGGAACCATCGTGGTAG
>CAMBRH010000343.1 GCA_945870115.1 Chitinophaga pinensis
ATAAACGAAGATAAATTTAAAGCCTTGCGCTTAGCACGTGGAGTTTATGGACAACGCCAACAAGGAGTTCAAATGATTCGAATCAAATTGCCATTCGGAAAAGTTACAAGCAAGCAATTGAGAAGAATTTCCGATGTTGCAGATGAATATAGTACAGGAAGATTACACATTACTACGCGTCAAGATATTCAAATACATCATGTTAGTCTTGATCGTACTCCTCAACTTTGGGCTGATTTAGAAAAAGACGATGTGACATTGCGTGAAGCTTGTGGAAATACCGTAAGAAATGTCACAGCAAGCGCAATAGCAGGAATTGATCCTAACGAACCATTTGATGTTGCTCCTTACGCAGATTTGGTTTTTCGTTATTTTTTGAGAAAACCTTTTGGTCAAGAATTAGGACGAAAAATAAAAATTGCTTTTAGTTCATCTTCTGAAGATGATTCTTACACTTTTATTCATGATTTTGGCTTTATTCCAAAAATTGAAAATAAAATAAAAGGATTTAAAGTTTTAGTTGGAGGAGGTTTGGGAGCTCAACCATTTTTAGCTCAAGCAATTTTTGATTTTTTGCCAGCAGAAGAAATTTTGTCTTTTATAGAAGCATCAATCAGAGTATTTGATCGTTTGGGAGAAAGAAATAATCGTAATAAAGCTCGTTTAAAATATTTGATTTCAAAAATTGGAATTACTGAATTTTTAAATTTAGTGGAAACTGAAAAAAATGCAACACAATTTGATTCAAGTTTAGATTTTTCAGTTGTAGAACAACAAGCAATTTTTGAAAAAATACAAGAGCCAATTTCTAAAGAAATTATTTTAGAAAATGCTTCTGATTCAGATTATATTGAATGGGTAAAAACAAATACCTTTAATCAAAAACAAACTGGATATTTGGGAGTTTATGTAAAAGTTCTTATTGGTGATTTTTATACAAATCAAGCGAGAAAACTAGCCGAGATTGTTGAAAGTTACGCTTCAAATGACATTCGTTTTACAATTGATCAAAGTATTTTGTTAAAATTCGTATTACCAGAAAATCTATTTGAGTTATATAACGCATTAAAAGCTATTGGTTTAGCTTCTTCAGGATTTAATAGTTTAGCTGATGTAACTGCTTGTCCTGGTACTGATACCTGTAATTTAGGTATTTCTAATTCTACAACAGTCGCGGAAGAAATTGAAAGTTTAATTAGGGTTGAATATCCTGAATTGCTTTACAACAATGATATTAAAATAAAAATTAGCGGCTGTATGAATTCTTGTGGTCAACACGGATTGGCTCATATTGGTTTTCATGGAAGTTCTATGAAAGTTGAAAGCAACACTTTGCCTGCACTTCAATTGCTTTTAGGCGGTGGAAAACTAGGAAATGGACTTGGTAGAATAGCAGATAAAGTGATCAAGTTTCCAAGTAAAAGAGTTTTGGATGTAATTAGAACTTTGTTGAATGATTATTCAGAAAATCAACTAGAAGATGAATTATTCAATGATTATTATGATAGAAATGGCAATAAATATTTTTATAATTTATTGAAACCACTAACAGATGCTTCCACTTTGACAGAAAGTGATTTTATTGATTGGGGAAGCGAAGATAAATTCAAAACTGCGATTGGAGTTGGAGAATGCGCTGGAGTTGTGATTGATTTGGTTGCTACGTTGATTTACGATGCTGAAGAAAAATTACTCTCATCTGATGAAGCTTTTCAAGAAAATCGTTTTGCTGATTCACTTTATTTTGCATACTCTGCAGGGATCCACACAGCAAAAGCCTTGTTACTAAAATCAAAAGTACATTGTAATACGCACATTGGAATAATGCAGGACTTTGATAAGCACCTCGCAAAAGAATATGGTTTTGATGAAGAAAATTCATTTGAAAATTTTATTCTACAAATAAATAAAGAAAAAGCAAGTGCTGAATTTGCTGAAACTTATTCAAAAAAAATAAAACTATTTATTTTAAACGCAAAAAAATAAGAAAAAATGAATTCAAATAATACAAAAAATATAAAACCAAATATTACATTAATTGGTTCAGGACCAGGAGATATTGAATTAATTACTGTCAAAGGATTAAACGCTTTAAAAAAAGCAGATGTAATTTTATATGATTCCTTAGTTAACCTTGATTTACTAGATTATGCACCGATTGCAAAAAAGATTTTTGTCGGAAAAAGAAAAGGATTTAAAGCATATTCGCAAGAAGAAATAAATCAATTATTGGTTGATTCTGCCTTGAAATTTGGAAATGCTGTTCGCCTAAAAGGAGGAGATTCATTTGTTTTCGGAAGAGGTTATGAAGAAATTCTTCATGCAGAAAAATACAATATTCCAACTGAAGTAGTCCCTGGAATTTCTAGTTCAATTTCTGTCCCTGCTTTGGCCGGAATTCCAGTTACTCATCGAGATTTAAGTAATAGTTTCCATGTAATTTCAGCAACTTTGGCTGATGGAAAAATCAATCCTGAAATACAAAAAACAACAGAATTAAATGGAACAGTTGTTATTTTGATGGGTTTGTCAAAGCTAAATGAAATCGTTGAAATATATCAAAAGAATGGAAAAGCAAACTCAAAAATTGCTCTAATCAGCAATGGTTCTTTACCAAATCAAGAAGTAATTTCAGGAGAAATAGAAACAATTGAAGAACAATTGATTCAAAATCCAATTCCAGCTCCAGCGATTATTGTAATTGGAGAAGTTGTTGGATTGATTTCAAAGAAAAATCAAGAACAAATTAATTTAGAATTCGCATGAAATTTTTCTATTTAATAGTATTTAGTTTAGTTTTTCAAGCACGTGTTTTTTGTCAGGCAAATTACAGTGAAAATCTATGGCTAGGTGCTCTTGTAAATGGAAAAGTATCAAAATCTTCCTCTTTAACTGGCGATATTGGATATAGAACTTATGAGAATTTTATTAAAGAAAAAAGAACTTTCTTGGCAAGAATTGTTTTTGAAAAAGCCTTATCTGAAAAACACATTGTTGGAATTGGATATGCTTTTTTTGATCATTTCTCGAAAAATTCTGGTATAAATTTAGAGCAAAGACCATTTTTGCAATATCGAAGTAGATTTCAAAAAAATAAGTTTGATTTTCAATTAAGAATTAGAAATGAATTTAGATTCTTTACTAGCAGAAGTGAATTTAATAATCGCTCAAGAGTTCAATTTCAAATTAGGTATAACCTTTTTGAAGGTCGTTTAATTCCAATTTTCGGTGTTGAAACTTTTCTTTCCACCGGTAAAAAATCGTTATTTGAAAATAGATTCACTGCGGGATTAAATCTAAGAATAAATCAAAAAATATCAGCTTTAGTTTTTTATACTTTACAAACTCAAAGTTCCTACAAAGGCATTCAAAATATTGTAGGAATTCAAACACAAATAAATTTAAGTGAAAACAATAAATCAAAATAATCAACTTTTTCCAGTTTTTCTAAAACTAAATCAACTTTCAAT
>CAMBRH010000344.1 GCA_945870115.1 Chitinophaga pinensis
GATTTCATTGAAAAAATGTTGCATTCTGGAGTGAATTTCACGCTGTTAGGACACGTTACTAAAGGTAAATTTATGATTGACGAAGACCATTACGGATTTTGCCATGAATTGAAAGATATTTACGATTCATCTTTGCAAACTTATTTGGACAAATGATTTAAACTTCGAGTACCTCAGTTTACAGAATTGAGAGGTTTTCTCAAAGGACGGGAAGATAAAAAGAAAGATTAAAATACTTTTTTAGGTATAATCATGTGTTTTACAATTTCATTGGGTAGTGATTAAAAAAACTCAGCGAACTTTGCGAATAACTCAGCGAACTTTGCGTTTAAACATAAAAAAACGTAACTTCGCCTAAAATTTTTCAACATGTCAATAGAAGTCAAAAATCTTACAAAATTTTATGGAGAGCAAGCTGCTGTTCACGATGTTTCATTCACTATTAATAAAGGTGAAATAGTTGGTTTTTTGGGTCCAAATGGAGCTGGAAAATCCACAACTATGAAAATTATCACAGGTTTTATTCCTTCCACTAGTGGAGAAGTGAAGGTTTGTGGCTCAATTGTGGATTTAGACAATTTAGAGACAAGACGAAAAATTGGCTATTTACCTGAAAACAATCCTTTATATTTAGACATGTATGTCAGAGAATACTTAGAATTTGTTGGTAAAATATATAAAATTAAAAATCTAAAACAGCGCGTTGATGAAATGATTCAACAAGTTGGTTTAGAATTGGAACAAAACAAACAAATTGGGACTTTATCAAAAGGTTATCGCCAGCGAGTAGGTTTAGCACAAGCAATAATTCACGATCCAGAAGTATTGATTTTAGACGAACCAACTTCAGGTTTAGATCCAAATCAATTGGTTGAAATCCGAGAATTAATAAAAAAAATCGGTAAAGAAAAAACAGTAATGCTTTCAACGCACATCATGCAGGAAGTAAAAGCAATTTGTGATCGTGTTATCATCATCAAACGTGGAAATATTGTTGCAGATGATTTAGCAGAAAACTTGCAGCATGAAGAAAATATGCAAGTTGTTTACGTTGAATTTGACAAAGAAATCACTAAAAATCAATTGAATAAAATCGCTGGAGTTTCAAAAGTTCAAGCTTTAGAAAACAACAATACTTGGTTAATTGAATCTACAAATCCAGAAGATTTAAGAAAAGCTATTGCGGCTTTTGCGCAGAAAAATGACTTATTGACTTTGACAATTCGTAAAGAAGAGAAGACTTTGGAAGAAGTGTTTAAGGAGCTCACAAAGTGAGACTTAAGACTGCAAGACTACAGACATAAGACTTTGATTGAATTAGAAAACTAATTGATTTTACAGCTTTAAAATAAAATTTCAAAATTCTTGTTTACTTTTGTACTTCTATTTTGATTATTCATTAGCAATTTACAGAAATGAAAAAAATATTCTTTTTCTTAATCTTTAGCTTTACAACTATGTTGACTTTTTCTCAAGAAGAAACTTCCGTACTTTTTATCGGGAACAGTTTTACTTTTATGAATAATATGCCTTTTATTTTTAAAGATATTGCTGAATCAAAAGGAAAACGAATGATTGTGGATACTGTTGTTGAAGGTGGAAAAGATTTTAATTATCATTCTTCAAGACCAGAAACCTATGAAACAATAAAATCCAGAAAATGGGATTATATTGTGATTCAAGGACATAGCAATGAATTGGCACAACCAGATTCTAAAGTTGATAAATTAACTTTCCCATTTGCTAAAAAAATTGTGGATAGCATTCGTGAGAATAGTGAATGTACACAAATTTTGCTTTATATGACTTGGGGTTACAAGAATGGAAACTCAGGCTGGGCACCAATTTCCACTTATGATTCTATGCAATACCGCATAAAAAATCAATATTTACGTTTTGCGGATTTGTTAAATGCACGAATTTCTCCAGTTGGTGAAGTTTGGAAAACGATTAGAACAAATTACAAAGGAATTAATTTATACGATCCAGATAATCATCACCCAAGTTTAGAAGGTTCTTATCTTTCTGCTTGCACTTTTTTTGCAAGTATTTTTGGTGAAAGTCCAATTGAAAATGGTTCTAAAGCGATGGTTGATGAAGCTACTCGTCAAATTATTGAAATGAATGCCTCACAAGTTGTATTAAACAACCTAAATCAATGGCGTTTTATTCCTAAGAAAGACCAACTTGAAACTGGTTTTGATTTGGTTCTAATGAATGACACTTTGCAATTAACTAACCGCTCAAAAAATGCAACTTGGTTGGAATGGGATTTTGGAAATGGACACATTTCAACAGAAGAAAATCCAAGTTATTGTTATCCAGAAAAAGGAACTTATTCAGTGACTCAGAAAATTACAAATTCTTGTAAAAGTTCTGTTTTGACAAGGGAAATCACCATCAAATAGCAAATTAGCCAATTATTTAATTTGCTAATTAATTTCGATTTTCTTACAATCACCTCCAACTTTCATGAAATAAATTCCCTTTGAAAAACTTGACATATTAATTTCATTTACTAATTTATCAGACTCAAAAAGTTTTTCTCCCAAAGCGTTGTAAATTTGAATTTGGGTGTTTTCATGGATGTTTTTATCAAATTTTAAGTGAATAATTCCATCCGTTGGGTTTGGATAAATTTCAAAGTTAATTTTTGCTTTTACTGAAATACTAAAACCTAAAGTACTGTTTTCAGTGTGTTCTAAATGAAAAATACCACCTAAATCTCCTCCTACAAAAAGATCTAAATTTCCATCATTATCAATGTCATTCACAAAACAAGAACTATAGGCTTCTGTTGAAATTCCTGAGAAATTATCTGATATTAAATGGAATGTATTTCCATTTTGGATATTATTTTTAATGTCGTCATAAAATCTCAATTTACCATCAAAACCTCCTAATAAAAGTCGAATTGTGTCTTGATATTTGAAAAAATGAGGCGCTGCATAACCTTCAGGCGTCGTTGTAGAAATATCAATTCCTCCTAAAGTATCATTTTTCAATTCGAAACTTGGAATATTTGTTGTTCCAATATTTTCATAATACAGTATTTCTCCAGTTTTTTTTCCTAAAATTAAATCCAATAATCCGTCTTCATTCAAATCAAAAAGCTGTGGAAAACAATAATTTTGTGCTGAAATAATATTCCCTAAATTATCAGTATAACTTGAAATTGGACTTGTAAAGCTAAAGCCATTCCCTGCTCCTGCACTATTTTCCAAATAAATTAATGTTCCATTTTCTAAACCCAAGAAAGCATCTTGATCGCCATCTAAATCTACATCTCCAAAAGTAGGAACTGTTCTTAAACCCAATGATTGAGAACTTAAATTCAAAAAATCTGATTCAACAAAAGTGAAAAATGGTTCAGCTAAGGTTCCCGTATTCCTGAAATTAGTTATAGTACTTTCTTTTGCCAAAGGCTCTTTGTAACGAAAGAAATTTGCTACAAAAAGGTCTTG
>CAMBRH010000345.1 GCA_945870115.1 Chitinophaga pinensis
GCTTCTTCAAAACTTTGTCCTACAATTTTTGGAACAGCAAATACAACTGAAGCACTGTAATCGTTGTATTCAAAAGGAATAATTCCAGAATAAGTCAATTTTCCTTGGGTAGCCAAATTATCTAATAATCCAGATCCTTCGCCATTTGAAAGCATATAATTTGCCAATTGCATTTTCTTTTGGTCTGCATGATTATTTTTTGGTGAACGATAGCCTCTCAAAAGTGCTTTTACTGGCGTTGCTTTGATTTCCAAGATTTCTTTACCAGCAAAATCTTTTTCTTCAAATGTTGGAAAAACTGGAATTTCTCCTGTTCTCCAATCTGAAAAATATTTTTCGATTAATTCGATCGTTTCATCGGTATCAAAATCTCCAGAAAGTGCCAAAACCATGTTGTTTGCAACGTAATATGTATTGAAATATTCATACATTTTTTGCAAAGAAGGATTTTTTAAATGTTCCGTATGACCAATAATTGGTTGTTGACCATAAGGATGATTTTTCCAGAAATTTTTGTTGAATTGATCAATTACTTCTGAAAAAGGAGAATCCATTGCACGATTTTTTTCTTCGTAAACTGTTTCTAATTCAGATTGAAATAGTCTAAATACAGGTTTTTCAAAACGGTGATCGTACACTTTTAACCAATGTTCTAATTTATTTGCAGGAAATTCATTGTGGTATGCCGTGAAATCTTCCGTTGTAAATGCATTTACATTTGTTCCTCCAATTTCAGAAATCATGCGATCCATTTCATTTGGAATTGCATATTTCCCTGCTAAAACGGCTTCATCATTGATTTTTTTCTGTATTTCAGTTCTTTTTACTTCGTCAGTAGTTTTTCCTAAATCTTCGTAAAGTAATTCGATGTTTTTTAAGTGAACTTTTTCTTTTTCAAAATCCCAAGTACCCATTTCTTCTGTACCTTTAAACAACATGTGTTCAAGGTAATGCGCCATTCCAGTTGCTTCTTTAGGATCGTTTTTTCCTCCAGCTTTCACTGCAATTACTCCAAAAATTTGAGGAGAATTATGATTTTCAGTTAGCATAACGGTCAAACCATTTTTTAATTTGTATTGCGTAACTTTTAAAGGGTCAATCGTTTTTTCTTGCGAAAAAGTTGAAGTTGAAATGAAAACTGTTGAAAAAAGTGACAGTAATAGTAAAGAAAATGCTTGTTTCATCTTAAAATATTTTCTGCAAAATTAAGAAAAATATACGGAAATGTTGTGGATTTGGTTTAGTTATATTTAAATTGAATTTTATTTTCTTGGACTCAAAGAATAAAGATTTTATTATAAATTTGTGAAAATATTATTTTTTGAAATTTAATTTCCAATTATGAAATTAAATTTCTATATTTGTAATAATATAAATATTTTTATGGTTGTTATTTCAAAATCTATTTTAGTTGAATTTGGGTTAAATCATCCAGATTCGATTGAATCTTTGAATAAATGGTTTGAAGTATGTAAGAAATCTAGTTGGAAGAATTTTGCTGAATTAAAAAAAACTTTTAATACTGTTGATTATGTTGGAAATGATAGATATGTTTTTGATATAAAAGGGAATAAATATAGAATTGTGGCAATGATATTTTTAGATATTAGGACAATTTTTATAAGGTTTGTTGGAACTCAAAAAGACTATGACAAAATTGATTGTAAACTTATTTAAGATATAAAAAAAAAATTTAAGATAATGAAAAATACACAAATAAATTCAAGAAATGAATACGATCTTATAATGAAACGAATTGAAGAATTACTTCAAAAATCAACTCAAATAGGTGGATTTGATAAATTATCAAAAGAAGATTCTTTGACTTTATCAGAGCTTTCAATTTTAGCTGAAAAATATGAAGATAATATTCCATTGATGCCAATAAAAATGCCTTCAAGTCTTACAGAAATGATTAGATATAAGATGTTTGAAATGAATTTAAAACAAAAACAATTAGCTAGAATTCTTGAAATAAGTGAGGCGAGAATTTCAGAACTTCTAACTGGAAAAAGAAAAATTAATATTGAATTAGCAAAAAAACTTCATTCAAAATTAAATATTGATGCACATTTCATTTTGGAACTAGCATAGATAATTCTATTTTCCCCATTTTATTTTCACACAAGAAATAATTGGAGTTTCCAATCGTTGTTCAGTTAAAATTTCAAAGCCATGTTTTAAATAAAACGGAATAGGAGTGAGGTAATTTTCTCCATTATTTTTCAAATCATTGTTATTATCAATTACCCAGCCATAAAATTCTGGATTTTCAAGTTTCAATCTGTCCATTAAGATTGTTCCAAGTCCTAAATTTTTAAATCTTGATGAAACGATTATTGAAAAACGAACTTCATTCTGAGAATCGAAAATAATCGCCCAAGCAATGATTTCATTATTTTCCTCCATTAAATAATGTGTGTTATTTTTGGTTTCAGCAAGTAAAATTGAAAGACGATCTTTTAGATTTATTGGATATTCCTCATTCCACAAAGAATTTATTTCAGAAATTTGTTTTGATGATAATTCTTTTTGCTTTGAAATAGTTGGGATTTGCATTTTAGTTTTTTGAGTTTTAAGGTTAATTGAAATTATTTGATTTTTTCTTCTTTTTCGATTTCATCAATAATTCTCGTTCTTTTAATTTGACTAATTTTAATCTTCTTTTTTCAATTTCTTCTAAACATTTCTCATATTCATAGGAATATTTTCTACCTAAATTTTCAGAAATATATAAATTCAAATCTTCCAAATGTTTTTTTGAATCATCATAAAATTCAATTGTTTTAGGTTTGTATTTGGTAGATTTTAATAAGGGTAAAGCTAATTCGTATTTATACTGATAATATGCAATATCAACTTTTGAATAATTATATGCTTCAAAAATAAAAACTTTATTGAAACTTGGATATTTGGAATTAAATATTGAGTCAAGCTTTGATTCAAATTTATAATCTTTGATAAATTCTAATTTTTTCTTATTTCTTTTGAGTGACTTTTTAAATTTTGGCACAGAATCCATCAAAACAAATGCTGGATGAATTGGAACATGAGTTTTTAACATAAATTCAGGAGTCGGGTCATAATATTTTCTGCTGGCAGATTTTACAAAGGTGATTTTCTTTTCATAAGATTTGACCTTAGCTGATTTATTTTTATTTTTTTTTTCAACTAATGTGACAATCTTTTCTATCTTATTAATTCCACTCCAAGTTGGATCCATTAATTTCCATTCATTGTTCAATTTAACGACATTCCAAATGTGATTTGTTTTTAACGACTGTAAATGAAGAATTAGTTTAATTTTTTTGAAAATATTTATTGGACTTTTCCCAATAATTTCCATACAGGGAATTTTACTTTTTGTACAAAATATCAAAAAGACTTTTGTGAAATCTCGGCATACTCCAGTTGCTTTTTGAGTCGTTAGTTCGGGACTGTAATCTAGAGCTTTATTATC
>CAMBRH010000346.1 GCA_945870115.1 Chitinophaga pinensis
GTTCATAAATCGTATTTTTGTAACAAATCTTTTCAAATCATGGAAGAAAATAATATTTTAGAGTTAGAACGCCGTTTTCAGGAGAAAATCGATAAGGAAATCAAAATTGAACCAAACGATTGGATGCCTGAGAATTACCGTAAAACCTTAATTCGCCAAATTTCACAACATGCACATTCTGAAATAGTTGGAATGTTACCAGAAGGAAATTGGATTACTCGTGCGCCTAATTTACGTCGAAAAGCAGTTTTGTTAGCGAAAGTTCAAGACGAAGCTGGTCATGGTTTGTATTTATATTCTGCAGCTGAAACCTTGGGTGCTGATCGTGAAGAAACGATTGACGACTTGCATTCTGGAAAAGCAAAATATTCTTCTATTTTCAATTATCCAACCTTAACTTGGGCGGATATGGGAACAATTGGTTGGTTGGTTGATGGAGCTGCAATTATGAATCAAGTTCCACTTTGCAGATGTTCTTATGGCCCTTATGCACGAGCGATGGTTCGTGTTTGTAAGGAAGAATCTTTTCACCAACGTCAAGGTTTTGAGATTGTTGCAAAATTAGCAAATGGAACTCCAGAGCAAAAAGCCATGGCACAAGATTCATTGAATCGCTTCTGGTGGCCTGCATTAATGATGTTTGGTCCAAACGATGACGCTTCGCCAAATTCAGCTTTATCTATGAAATGGAAAATCAAACGTTCAACAAATGATGAATTGCGTCAAACATTTGTGGATGTGACAGTTAAGCAGGCAGAAATGGTTGGATTAACACTTCCAGACAAAGATTTAAAATGGAACGAAGAGAGACAATCGTATGATTTTGGTGAAATTGATTGGTCAGAATTTTATGAGGTAATAAAAGGAAATGGTCCATGTAATAAAGACAGAGTTGACGCACGACGAAAAGCAAAAGAAGACGGAGCTTGGGTGAGAGAAGCAGCAATGGCTCACGCAGAAAAACGTAAATTGAAAACAGCATTAGAAGATAAAAGGATTCAAAAGTCACGACTTTAAATAATATTAAAATGAGTAATAAAGAATGGCCTCTTTACGAGGTTTTTATAAGAAGTAAACAAGGTTTAAGTCACAAGCATGTTGGTAGTTTAAGAGCTGCTGATGCTCAAATGGCAATTGAAAATGCGAGAGATGTGTACACAAGAAGAAGCGAAGGGATCAGTATTTGGGTGCTTGAATCAAAATTGATTACCGCTTCAGATTCTTATGATTCGGATTCACTTTTTGAACCTGCTGATTCTAAAGTTTATAGACATCCAACTTTTTATGACGTTCCAGACGGGATTTCACACATGTAGCAAATAGACATTAGACCAAAAGATTCAAAAGTCAAGACTGAAAAACAGAAAACAGACTCAAAAGTCAGGACTTAAACTTTTAAATTAAAAACTAATTTATGAAACATAACTTTAGGGAAATGGCGATTTGGAAAGAGGCAATGAAAATTGTTAAGGAGGTTTACATTCTTACTGCCGATTTACCTACTGAAGAAAAATTTGGTTTAAAGTCTCAAATGCAACGCTGTGCAGTTTCAATACCCTCTAATATAGCTGAAGGTTCTGGCCGGAATACAGATAAAGAATTACTTTATTTTCTAAATATAGCAATTTCTTCATCTTATGAACTAGAAACACAAATCATTCTAGTAGAAGATTTATATAATTTAAAAAGTGAGAATATAATTAACGATCTTCATTCTATTCAAAGAATGATTGGAGGTTTTAAAAGGTCAATAAATTCAAATACTCTAACAAAAAGTCACGAATCTTAATATCTAAAAATAAAATTTATCAATTCAAATTGTCTCGAAAACAGTCTTGACTTTTGAATCTTAAAGTCTTAAAATCTAATTATGTCAAATAGTCTTACGTCTAATTTACTTGAATACACACTTCGCATCGCGGACGACAGCTTAATCCTTGGACACAGAGTTTCAGAATGGTGCGGTCACGGACCAATTTTGGAGGAAGATATCGCACTAACAAATATCGCTTTGGATTTGGTAGGACAAGCAACAAATTTATTTGAATATGCTGGAACAATTGATGAGAAAAAACGATCAGCTGACGATTTTGCTTTTTTGCGCTATGAACGTGAATATAAAAATTTACTTTTAGTTGAGCAAAAAAATGGCGATTTTGCAGTTACAATTGCACGTCAATTTTTCTTTGATGTTTACAGAAAATTATTTTTCGAAGCACTTGTAAATTCTAAAGATAAAAATTTAGCTGGAATTGCAGAAAAATCATTGAAAGAAACGAAATATCACGTAAAACATTCATCTGAATGGATGATTCGCTTGGGTGATGGAACAGCTGAATCGCATGAAAAAATTCAAAATGCAGTGAATGATTTATGGCGTTTTACAGACGAATTATTTTTTCAAAATGAAGTGGATGAAGCCTTAATTTCTGAAGGAATTGCTTTTGATAATAAAAGTTTAATTGCTCCTTGGAAAAAATACATTGATGAAATATTTTCTGAGGCAACGTTGGAAATTCCTACTCAAAATTGGCAGCAAAAAGGCGGAAGAACTGGAATGCATTCTGAACATTTAGGTTTTTTGTTGGCTGAATTACAATACATGCAACGTACTTATCCAAACATGGAATGGTAAATTTAAAAATTACAGAAAAAGAAATTTGGGATTTATTGGAACAAGTTACTGATCCAGAAATTCCTGTTTTGACAATAATTGATTTAGGTGTTGTAAGAACTGTTGAACTTATTGAAGGAAAATGTTTAATTACAATCACCCCAACCTATAGTGGTTGTCCTGCAATGCAAGTTATTGAAGATGATATTAAAATTTTACTCAAGGATATCATTGATTGTGAAATAAAACTGACTTTATCCCCAGCTTGGTCAACAGATTGGATTTCTGAAAATGGTAGAAAAAAATTACTGGAATACGGAATTGCTCCACCGGAACATGAACCTGACAAAAGTGTTTTATTTTCAAAACCAGTTGTTGTTCCTTGTCCACAATGTAAATCTAAAAACACAAGAATGGTGAGTTTATTTGGAAGTACCGCTTGTAAATCGCAATATCAATGCAACGATTGTCTAGAGCCTTTTGATTATTTTAAATGCCTTAAATAGATTATTGGATTGTTGGATTTTTCGATAGTTGGATCATTCGATTTTAAATTTTGTTTAATAAAAATTAATTTTTTGAATCATTAAATATTAATTTGCAAGAATCTAGTCTAATGTCTTACGTCTTGCATTCTTTAATCTTATAAAAAATGGAAGAAAATACTTTAACCCAATTATCTCCTGAAGAAATAAGAGTTTTGGGAGCTATGCTTGAAAAAAGCAAAACCACTCCCGATTATTATCCAATGACCTTGAATTCTATTCAAACGGCTTGCAATCAAAAGTCTGCTAGAAACCCTGTGGTTGAATATACGGAAGAAGATGTTGTTTTAGCC
>CAMBRH010000347.1 GCA_945870115.1 Chitinophaga pinensis
ATTGAGGAAATTTCTAAATTAATCAACAAAGAAACTCCAGCGGTTTTAGTTGAAATGGCAGAAAATAAATTTAATATTATTACAAAACAAGATATTATTTCAGCTATTTCGTAAGGGAAATGAAAAATCAAGAATGGCCTTCGGGTGTAGAAACTTATTCTTATTTTTCAATTGATTTATTATTCTATTCCGTAGGGGTAATTGTTTTAATATTATTCTTTATGTATAAAAGAATGAAAAAATAATTATTTTATCATTAAATAAATTCATAGAAAACATGGAAATCAATAATCCATGTTTTCTTTGTTGTTAACCTATGACAAATAACTCTAAATTTTTCGTTCAAAATACTTTCTAAAATCAAATATTGCCCTATCTTTGACATCACAAAATAAATATTTTATGGCAATTTCTCAGAAAGACCTTGAATTTAACATGAATGAAGACCAAATGCGTCTTAAAATTTCAAAATTAGAAAGTGAACTATCAAAAGTTTATGAAGGTGGTGGAAAAAAACGCATTGAAAAATTACATGAAAAAGGTAAATTAACTGCCAGAGAAAGAATCGATTTATTACTTGATATTGATGCTGAAAGACTTGAAATAGCTGCTTTTGCTGGACTTGGAATGTACGAAGAGCATGGCGGTTGTCCTTCTGGAGGCGTGGTTGTAGTTATTGGTTACATTTCAGGAAAACAATGTATTGTTGTAGCAAATGACGCAACTGTTAAAGCTGGAGCTTGGTTTCCAATTACTGCAAAAAAGAATTAAAGAGCGCAAGAAATTGCAATGGAAAATCGCTTACCAATTATTTATTTGGTTGATTCTGCTGGAGTTTATTTGCCAATGCAAGACGAAATCTTCCCAGATAAAGAACACTTTGGTAGAATTTTTAGAAACAATGCCATGATGAGTTCGATGGGAATTGTACAAATTGCAGCAGTTATGGGTTCTTGCGTTGCTGGTGGAGCATACTTGCCAATAATGTCTGACGAATCATTAATCGTAAATAAAACTGGAACAATTTTTCTTGCAGGTTCATATTTAGTAAAAGCTGCGATTGGAGAAACAATAGATAATGAGACTTTAGGCGGAGCACTTACGCATACTGAAATTTCGGGAGTTTGTGATTACAAAACTGAAAACGACCAAGAATGTTTGGAAACAATTCGTGATTTGGTTGGTAAAATTGGAAAATCGGAGGAAGCTGGTTTTGACAGAATAGAAGCTTTAAATCCTTTGAGAGCTGCAAAAGATATTTATGGTTTATTACCTTCAAACAGAGCGAAACCGTATGATGTAAGAGAAATAATTTCTTGTATTGTTGATGATTCAAAAATCACAGAATACAAGGCTGATTATGGAAAAACAATGGTTTGTGCTTATGCAAGAATCGATGGTTGGAGCGTTGGAATTGTTGCAAATCAGCGTGAAGTTGTAAAAAATGGTAAAAATGAAATGCAATTAGGAGGAGTTATTTACAATGATTCTGCTGATAAATCTGCGCGTTTCATCATGAATTGCAACCAAAAAAATATTCCTTTGGTATTTTTAACCGATGTAACTGGTTTTATGGTTGGTTCAAAATCTGAACATGCTGGAATTATAAAAGACGGTGCGAAAATGGTTAATGCAATGGCAAATTCTGTTGTCCCAAAATTCTCAATTATCATGGGGAATTCTTATGGAGCAGGAAATTATGCCATGTGTGGAAAAGCGTATGATCCGCGTTTAATTGTTGGTTGGCCAACTGCTGAAATAGCTGTTATGAGTGGAGCTGCTGCTGCAAAAACCTTGTTACAAATTGAAGTTGCTTCCTTGAAATCTAGGGGAGAGGAAATTACCAAAGAAAAAGAAGATGAAATTTACAATAAAATTAAAGATAAATACGACGCTCAAATTTCACCTTATTATGCAGCTTCACGTTTGTGGATTGACGCAATAATTGACCCAAAAGAAACGAGAAAATTGATTTCAATGGGAATAGAAATGGCAAATCATAAGAAAGCAGAAAAAGCTTATAATGTGGGAGTTATACAGGTTTAAAATTAGACGAAAGACAAAAGATAATAGACATAAGATAATAGACAGAAGACTACAAGAATCAGAAGTCAAGACTTTATTCTATTTCTTGACTTCTGATTCTTGTAGTATTAAAATCTTTAAAATAATCTAAACAACTTTAAAAAAAAACAAGAATACGGTTTTCTGAAAATTCGAATATATGATAAAGGAAAAAATTCATGTGGAAATATTCTATTTTGTATATAAAGTTTTCTCGATTTTAGCTTTTGCGATTATAATAGTTTCGATTTTTTATAATATTTATCATAAATTATATGAAAGGGTTATTTTATTTTCAATAGTTTCTTTTGTATTATTAATAGCGATGATTTTAATTAATTTTATTGTTTATAAGGTTATAATTTATTCAGAAAAAATAATTGTTGGCAATTTTTATTTTGGAAAAAAAACTTTTAATAAGAATGATTTAGAAAAACTAAGCTTAAAAAGAGAAGGCTCGATGGTATCGACTTATGAAATTAAATTTAAAGGTAATTCAAAAAAATATAAATTTTCTTCAAATAATTGGATACTAAGTGATGGAAAGATTAAGAAAATGTTTTCTAATAATATTAATTAAGAAAAATGAGTTTTTTGTTAAATAATAATAGTCTCAAGACAAAAATCAAAGTCTTACTTTTTGATCTCGAAATAGCAAAGCAGATAATCTTGAAGTCCTAAAATCTTAAAATCCTAAAGTCTAAATAAATGCTAAAAACCCAAATAAAACATTTCTCCAATCTTTCAGCTAAAGAATTTCATGATATTCTGCAATTAAGAATAAATGTTTTTATAGTCGAACAAAATTGTCCTTATGAAGAAATTGATGGAAAAGATTTAAAGTCATTTCATTTATTTACTTCAGATGAAACTGGGAAAATTGTTGGAGTAACGCGAATTTTGCCTCAAAATATTTCTTATCCAGAAGTTTCAATTGGAAGAGTTGCTTCAGATTCTAATCAAAGAGGAAAAGGAATTGGACAAGAAATCATGAAAAAAAGCATCGAATTTATACATTCAGAATTTGGAAATGTTCCAATCAGAATTTCTGCACAAAAATATTTACTAAAATTTTATGAGTCTTTTGGTTTTGTTTCAACTGGAAAAGAATATTTAGAAGATGATATTCCTCATGTTGAAATGCTGAGAGGAAATAGTGAAATGTGATTTAAGAATCATAATTCTTAACTTTTTGTTCCTAATTTTTCATTCATAACTCATAACTCATAACTAATTTTGCTATCTTTATCAAAAATTAATCAAAGCAAAATGTTAGAAAAATTAGAATTCAATATTACAATCAACGCCACAAAAGAAAAAATTTGGAAAGTTTTATGGAATGATGACACTTATAAAGCTTGG
>CAMBRH010000348.1 GCA_945870115.1 Chitinophaga pinensis
AAGGTGGAAATCCAATTGTTTTTGGAGAAAGAATTGTCGATTTAAGCCTTCCAACGGTATTGATTTATGGACATTATGATGTTCAACCAGCTGACCCAATTGATTTATGGCACTCTGATCCATTTGAGCCAATTATTAAGGATGAGAAAATATATGCTAGGGGAGCCTGTGACGATAAAGCACAGGTTTATTTAATTGTAAAAGCAATAGAAATATTGAATTCTTTAGATTTATCTAGTTGTAACATTAAAATTATTTTTGAAGGTGAGGAGGAAATTGGATCAGTAAGTTTGGAACGTTTCGTAAAAAATAACCTCGAAATGCTTCAATCAGATACTTTTTTAGTTTGTGATACAGCAATGCAAAATGAAAATCAACCAACATTAATAACTAGTTTAAGAGGAATATTATATGCAGAAATAGAAGTTACCGGAGTTCCAAATGATTTACATTCAGGTATGTTAGGCGGTCCATTTGTTAATGCTATTCAAGTTTTATGTGATTTGATCAGCAAACTTAAAGATCAGGATAATAGAATTCTTATTCCTGGTTTTTATGATGATATTACTCCTGTTTTTGATAAAGATTATTATGGAACAGAAATTCCTTCCGAACTAAAAGAATACATAATTCAGGAACATGAATTTAGTGTGAAAGAGCAAATTGCAGAACGTCCAACTTTAGATATTCATGGTATTCAAGGTGGATACAACGGGGAAGGTCCGAAAACGATTGTACCTTCTTTTGCGAGTGCAAAATTGTCAATGCGATTAGTTGAAGGTCAGGATCATAATAAAATTTACACCTCCTTGCTTTCATATTTACATGCGCCTGCTCCTGCACAAGTGCAAATTAAATTAAAAAAAATAGCTACAAGTAATGCTGTAAATTTATCTGAAGAAAACACTGCGTTTAATAATGCAAAAAGTGCTTTGAAAAATGTTTTTCATAAAGAAGCAATTGCAGTTAAGATTGGAGGTACGATTCCAGTGGTTTCGATGATCAAGGAACTTTTACAAATCGAACCAATTCTTATGGGCTTTGGTTTGGATAGTGATAACATTCATGCTCCAAATGAGTCCTTTTCACTTTCCAATTTTTATAAAGGAATAGAAACATTAGTTCTCTTTTTTCAAGAATGTAAAAATCTAAAAAAAACAAACAGTAATATAATAAAAAATTATGAAAAATCTATCTAAAATCTCTACTATGAAAAATTTATTTTTTGCCACATTTTGCATATTTTCTTTTTCCTCGAAAGCGCAAAATCCTCCAACTTTTATTGCTGATTCTTTGCAGTATATTTTAGACCATGCCTTACCGACAAATTTTCAAAAATCTGGTGCAGTTATGGGAATTATCGTCCCAGGACAGTGGACTTGGTTTGGTGCTAGCGGAAATGCTATTGCGGGAGTTACTGCAGGACAAGCAGAAACAACTGCACTTCCAAATAATCAATTTAGGGTTGGAAGTATCACAAAAACAATGTTAGCTACTTGTATCTTGAAATTAGAGCAAAATGGATTATTGAGCATTAATGACCCAATTTCTATGTATTTAAGATCAACCTTGGTAAACGATACAATTGCATCAAGTGGAACTGTTTTGATCCGACATTTATTAAATCATACAAGTGGAATCGGAAACTCAGGTGACAATACTGCTTGTCAAACAGATGTTTTAACAAACCCAACTGCATTTAAATCCTTAGAGGAAGCAATTTATTGTGGTGCAAGTTTAGGAGAAACCTTTGAACCAGGATTTGCTTGGGCATATTCCAACACTAATTACTCTATTTTGGCAATGATTTTAGAAAATATCACTGGAATGAGCTACGAAGAATATTTACAACAAACAATAATAAGTCCTTTGGGTTTACAAAATACACTTATCCCAACATCAAGTCAAATTCAAAATGCACACATAGGCTGTTACTGGAATATCGGTTCATGGATTGATTTAACGATAATTAATCCTAGTATATATAAAGGTTGGGCAGACGTAGTTTCAACCACGGAAGATTTGATGCATTTTTACCAAGCATTAACAAATTTAGAAATAATTAATGCAACAGAATTGGCAGTAATGCATACGATAGATGCTGCATCTTATGACTATGGTATGGGGTTGGATTTTTATACAATTAGTGGATTTGATTATATTGGACATTATGGAGAAGTGGCAAATACAAGTGGCTTGTTTCGCGCATCCATTTCTAGTTCTTTAGCACCAAATGGTTATTACATCGCTTATAATTTTAATACACAAGGAGTGGACATGCAAAATAAAATTGATGTTCCAATTCTTCAATTGTTAAACAATTCAGCACTTTCTGTATCCGAAAATAGTAAAGAAAGTTTAAATCAAATACTTTTTTATCCAAATCCTGTGAAAGAAGAATTGCATTTAATTTTTGACAATAAATATCAAGATGTAAGTATCAAATGGATTGATTTTACGGGAAAAATTGTATTGCATGAAAACTATTTGCAACTACCAAACTTGATGGATATGACCAGCAAAAAATTGGAAAAAGGCTGTTATCTTCTTGAAATTGAAAATGGAAATAGCAAATACATGCAGAAGTTAATTTTAGAATAAAAATGAAAGGTGAATTCAAAATAATAGTAGGTGCAATTTTGTTTTCTGTTATTCCAATTGGAGTTTTATTGGCAAAAGATTTACCAATTTGTACCCTTTTGTTTTTCCGTCTATTGTTAGTTTCGCTTATTTTATTCTTCATTTGCAGAAAGGATATTACTTTCAAAAATTTACCAGTAATGGAATGGTTAAAATTGATTTTCTGGTCATTAGTAATTTTAGGAGCAATGCTATGTTATTTTACAGCAATAAATAGTGTGGGAATGACAATTTCTTCCAATTTATTAGGTTTACAACCTGTATTTATTTTACTGTTTTCATCTTTATTACTAAAGGAGAAAATTTCAAAAATTTCATTAGTAGCTACCATCATTTGTGTTTTTGCCTTATTTTTCATTCTTGATTTTTCATTTAATACGAGTATGAATCATGCAGGAGGAATATTGCTAGGAATTCTATCAGCTTTTTTAATGGCTTTAAACTTTATTTTCAAAAAAAAATTTTTGACGGAATACAAAGGAAATACATTGGTGTTTTATCAGTGTACGTTTCAATTGCCATTTTTGCTTCCTCTTATTTCATTTTCAAATGTTAATTTCTCTTTCCCTGCAATTTCCGGGATAATTATGTTGGGTTTATTTTCAACAGTATTAGCCTACACCTTAATTTATGATGGAAGCAAGACTGTTGAAGGACAAAAAATTGGAATTCTTCAATGTTCCGAATATGTTTTACCAGTTTTTATTGGTGTGCTTTTTTTTAATGAAAAACTAAG
>CAMBRH010000349.1 GCA_945870115.1 Chitinophaga pinensis
CACTTTCAATTTATCTGCCAAATCAAAATTGGTAATTTCCTTCGAATTTAAAGCCCACAGAGTTTCTCTTAAACCAATCATTATTTCTTGCGCTGATTCTTTAACTTGAACCAAATCTGCTTTTTTCAATTCTTCCGAATTATTCTCTTCCAATATTGATTCTGTTTTATTCGTTATATAACTAATTGTTGATCCAATATTGTCGTGTAATTCTCTGGCAATTCGCGTTCGTTCTTTTTCTTTGGATTCATTAATTTCTTTTTCTTTAAGGATTCTTTCAACTTCGTTTTTTAACTTTTGTTTTAATCTTATTCGAAAATAAATAAATACGGCAGAAATTAGTATGACAAAAACAACTAGAAAACTTAATGTCAAGATAAAGTTTGATCTTTCTTTACTTAATGCAAGTTGATTCTTTTTTAGTTCTAAATCTTGTTCCTTTTTATCCGTTTCATATTTTATGCGAATATCAGAAATCGATTTGCCTATTGAAGTAATGTTCTGTTTTGAATTTATTCTAAAAACACTATCTAAAACATAATAAGCATCTTCGTAATTTTTGGTTTTTTCAAATAAAATTCTTTGAATACCCAATTGCATTAATAAAGCAGTTGTATCTTTTGTTTTGTTTAAATAATTTGAAGCCAAATTAGAATAATAAAAAGCAGAATCGAATTTTTGTTGTTGAGTAAAAAAATTACAGTAATACATAATTGAACTTCCCGTTAAAATACTGTCATTTGTTGTTTTTGCAAGATTAATTACATTTAAATAAATTTTAGAAGCTTTTTTATAATCTTTCTTTTTTTCATAAAGTGAGGCTAAAATCCTATTTGTTCTGATTCCGTTTATTGTATTTTCTTTACCGATTTTTTGCATCATTTCGATCGAATACAATAATTTTTGTTCAGCTAAATTATAATTACCTTTCTCCAAATATATGGCACCCAAATTATTTGCAAATGCAGCTCCGTAAAAATGATTTGCTTTACTTTTCGATTTTTTTTCACCAACTAACCATATTTTTAATGCTTGATCTTTTAAGTTGGATAAATAATAAGAGTTTCCTGCAAATCGCAAAAAAGTTAATTCAATTGTATCATTTTTTGATTTTTTGCTTAAGTCAATTCCTTTCAAAGAATATTTTATAGCTATATCGTATTTATTGGAATTTTGAGCATGAAAAACGTAAGCTGAATACCACAGAAGTTGGGTTTCAGTATCCATCTTGACTTTCTTTGAAAGAGAATCTAAGCTTTTTAATATAGAATTATCATTATTTTGAAGCTTTATTTTTTGAATGTGTTTTTTTACTGAAGTTTGAGAACTTGCATTAAAACAAAAAAATAGCAGTATAAAAAATAAAATTCTCACATTTAAATCAATCCTTTTTTAATCAATAATAAACCAATTTGAACTGCATTTGTTGCAGCACCTTTTCTTAAATTATCTGCAACAATCCATAAATTCAAGGATTTTTCTTGTGATTCGTCACGGCGAATTCTACCAACAAAAACATCATTTTTCTTTGCCGCAAATTTCGGCATTGGATATTCAAAATTTGCTGGATTATCTTGCAAAGTTATTCCTTCGGTTTTACTTAAAATTGATTTAATATCTGAAATTTCAAATTCATTTTCAAATTCAATGTTTACAGCCTCAGAGTGACCACCAACAACTGGAACACGAACTGCTGTTGCAGAAACAAAAATACTTTCATCAATGATTTTTTTTGTTTCACGCGTCAATTTCATTTCTTCTTTGGTGTATCCATTTTCTTCAAATGAATCACATTGAGGAATGCAATTTTTATCAATTTCATATTTATAGGCCATCTCACCAGCGACTCCATTTCGTTCGTTTTCAAGTTGTTGAACAGCTTTTACACCAGTTCCAGTAATTGATTGATAAGTAGAAACAATAACTCTTTTTACCTTAAATTTATCGTGCAAGGGTTTCAAAGTCATCACTAATTGAATGGTACTACAATTTGGATTTGCAATGATTTTGTCTTCTTTCGTCAATAAATCTCCATTAATTTCTGGAACAATTAATTTTTTTGTTGGATCCATTCTCCATGCGGAACTATTATCTATAACTGTCGTTCCAATAGCAGCAAATTTTGGTGCCCATTCAAAGGAAGTTTCGCCTCCAGCAGAAAAAATCGCCAAGTCTGGTTTCATTGAAACAGCAGTTTCTAAGCCAACAACTTTGTAGGATTTTCCATCATAAAAAACTTCTTTTCCTACAGATTTTTCTGATGCAACAGGAATCATTTCTGTTAAAGGAAAAGCAAATTCTTTCAACACTTCCAACATTACTTCTCCAACCATTCCTGTGGCTCCAACAACTGCTACTTTCATCTATAAATGTTTTTAATATCTAGGTGACAAAAGTAGCAATATTTGTTGAAAACGATTCAAAATTCAATTTAAAATTAAGTCAAAGTAAACCTGCTTTTGTCCCAAGTTTAACTGGAATTGTAAATCCAAGAACTTGAAGCAAAGAAAAATTTCCACCTTTTACACCCGGTCTTGAAGCAAATTCTGTTTTATAAGAAAAAGCACCACGCTTCATAGTGTAACCAAATCGCCAACCCAATTTTTTAATACTAGCATTATCCATGTGCCATATTGTGCCGTCCTGTGTGGTAATGTCATTGAACTTTGTTTTCATGCCTACCAACACATCAAAATAAATATCATTTTCTCTTTGATGCCTTTTTGCTCTCTTGCTGTAGTCCGTTTGCACTTTAAGGTTAGTAATTGATTTATAAGAAATTCCTAAGTCCAACACAAAAGTGTTCATTCCTTGGGTTCTATCCAAAGTTGGTTTTGATTGACTACCAAATTCAACATCGTTAGGTATAGTAAATGAAGATCCAGCATCATTTACCCCGAAGAATGGCGTTTTAAATTTTTCGTCTCCTAACTCTAAATTCAGGTGAGATTTGTAAAATCCTCCTCTAAGGCCTATAATTTTTCTTTTATGAGCTGGAACATTGATATAATTTGTAGTTGTTGTTGAACCATTTGAACTTGATGACAAGGTCACAGGAAGTTGAGCTACTTTTGTTTTATCTGAAAAATGAAACGTTCCGATGGCCTCAGTATACGTATGAAAAAATGCTCCATCTTCTGCATTTGCGTCCACAAAACCAATGCGATGAGAAAAATCTAAGCTTGCTAATTTTTTATAGGTGTAATTTACTCGGGCACCAAAACCTGCATTTACAATATTTGCGCCCATCATGTCGTAAAACAAAGGATCGAGCGTTATTTTTAATGGAGCCACATTGTCAGGATCATCATAAATTTTAGTATAATTCACCTCTTGAGAAAAAGCATTACTTGCTATCGTAAATAATG
>CAMBRH010000350.1 GCA_945870115.1 Chitinophaga pinensis
GTTGGTGACATGGATGTTTACGGAGTTGAAAATTTGAGTGAAGTAGTAGATTTTTTAAATGGTAAAATTGAATTAGAAAAAACAATTACGAATATAGAGGATGAATTTTCCAAAAAAATCAATCAATTTTCTGTTGATTTTAAAGATGTAAAAGTACAGCAGAATATCAAAAGGGCGTTTGAAATTTCGGCTTCTGGTGGACACAATGTCATTTTAATTGGCCCTCCAGGAGCAGGAAAATCGATGTTAGCCAAACGTTTACCGACTATTTTACCACCAATGACCTTGGAAGAGTCGTTGGAAACAACAAAAATTCACAGTGTTGCCGGGAAAATGGGAAAAGAAATTGGTTTGGTAACTCAAAGACCTTTCAGAAAACCTCATCACACGATTTCAGATGTGGCCTTGGTTGGTGGCGGAAGTTATCCGCAACCTGGAGAAATTTCACTTGCTCACAATGGCGTATTATTTTTGGATGAATTGCCAGAATATAAAAGACAAGTTTTGGAGGTAATGCGTCAGCCTTTAGAAGATAGAACTGTTACAATTTCAAGAGCAAAATTCACAGTTGATTATCCCGCAAGTATTATGTTGATTGCAGCCATGAATCCTTGTCCATGTGGTTATTACAATCATCCAGAAAAAAGCTGTTCTTGTGGTTCAGGTATAGTTCAAAAATATTTAAATAAAATTTCTGGCCCTTTGCTAGATAGAATTGATTTGCATGTCGAAGTTGTACCAATTTCATACAATGAACTGACAAATGAAAGTCAGCATGAAGGAAGTTTTGAAATTCGAAATCGCGTTATTGCAACACGTTTAATTCAAGAGAAAAGATTTTCAGAAGAATATGGTGTTCACTGCAATGCACAAATGACAACCAAAAATTTGAATGAATTTTGCAAAATAAATGAAGCTGGAAGTGCTATTTTAAAAAGAGCGATGGACAATTTAGGACTTTCAGCAAGAGCTTATGATCGGATTTTAAAAGTTGCTAGAACAATCGCCGATTTAGAATCTTCAGAAATGATTGAAGCCGCTCATTTGGCTGAAGCAATTCAATACAGAAGTTTGGATAGAGCTAATTGGGCTGGGTAACATGCAAAGAATTAATTTTTCTTCAATGCTTCAATTTTAGACAAAAAACCGATGAGGAAAATCTCCATCGGTCAAAATAATTGTTTTTAAACTTAGTAAAATATTCCAATTTGAAATGAAAATATGGAAATTATTTTCCTAAAAGTGCCTTTTTTAAATCATCATCCACAGGTTTGTCGCCAAGCCAAATAGAAAATAGAGCTTGTTTAAATTCTAAACCAGCTATAGTTCCTTTCAGAACGCCATTTTTCTTAACTTGCAAACCTGTTCCAGGAACAAATTCCAAATGAATTTTGTCTCCATTTTTAATATCATCTGAGAAAAAACCTATAAACTTATTGATTTGTTCCTTAGTTGCTTTTCCGTGAGTTACCGTTGAAAAACCCTCTCTTACAGTTTCGGTAAATTTTTCTCTCGTTACTTTATCTGAAACTATTTTAATATGAATTGCCATCTCAGAGTCATTATAAACCACTTTACCAGCCTCATTCGATTTGGCTTTTAAATATAGCGTTGCGACATACAAATCAAAAAAATATTTTTCGCGCAAGCCACCACCATTTAAAACTAGTTCTTTTGAACCAACGGTTATACTAAGAGGGACTTTTACACCAGAGATTGTTTTTGTGGTTTGAGCTCTTGAAATAAAAGCTAAACATACTAAACTAAGAAATATTATTTTTTTCATAACACAACAATTATTAATAACAAAAATACTGAAAAAAATTAGAAATATTAAATTTCCAAAACTAATTCAACGCGATTTTAAAACAAGTTTGTTTCAGTTTTTTTATTTTTAAAATACTTAAAAACTATAATTGATAATAAAATTCCAAAGAAGGAAATTGAGAAATAAAAAATTCTGATCAAAGTAGGTCGAAATTCTCTTTCGAAAGCTAAACCAACTGACGGACCACCACCAGATACGTCGACTTCAATTCTAACGCTTTTATTTTTGAATTTTTCATCAAGTTTAAGGAAAACTAGAGAAAAATCATCTCCCTTATCTCCATAAAAATTCATTATTCGAGTGAAGGAATTAAATGCTAAGGAAATTTCTTTCTTATAAAATTTAGTCTCTCCGTTTTTTGAAAATTTAAAATAGATTTTGCCAAATCGACTTTCTTTTAAACTATCGATTAAAACTAAATCTAAATAATGTGGATAAGAATATGCAGTTTTAAAATTGATTTGTTTTCCTTCTTTTAAAGTTATTTGTTTTGACAAAGATTCTGTTGTTGAACGAATTGGTGCAGTTATTTGACCAAAAAGTAAAACTGAAATTAATAAAAATAAAACTGCAAAAAACTTAAGTAAATAATTTTTCATTTTTATTTATTTTTAATTCATAACTCAAAATTCATAACTCATAAATCAAATCACCATTCCTCTTCCGTTCCATTAAAATCATTGTCTTCCCTCATTAATTTTTTCCAATTGTGAGATGCATCTTCTGAATCTGCGATAATGTCAAAGTATTCTCCTTTTGGAATATCGTAATGTTCGATATCTTCACCTGTATATTCTTCAATTTCTGTTAAGAATAATTTTTCTTCTTC
The DNA here is from genome assembly GCA_945870115.1 of Chitinophaga pinensis. Lineage (GTDB taxonomy): Bacteria > Bacteroidota > Bacteroidia > Flavobacteriales_D > Crocinitomicaceae > M2408. The sequence continues at coordinate 2,658 of CAMBRH010000350.1, forward strand.
ACTGCAAAACGCCAATGCCTGACCTCGCTTGTTTCCTCTTCCTGTACGACCAACTCGGTGAACATAATTTTCGGGAACATCGGGTAAATCGTAATTTATAACGTAATCAACATCTGGAATATCAATTCCTCTTGCTGCAACATCAGTTGTAACTAAAACCTTATTTTCTCCTTTTCGGAATCTATCTAAAATTTCAAAGCGCTCTTTTTGTTCAACTCCACCGTGAAGAAATTCTGTTGAAACTTCCACTCGTTTCATTGCGGCCATAACTCTTTCTGCACGAATTTTTGTTCTTACAAAAACAACAAATTTACTTTCAGGATATTCTTTTAAAATATTTTCTAAGAAAAAGCGCTTATCATCCATTTCAATGAAAGCAACTGCATGATCAATATTTTTTGCAACAGGATTATTTGGTGAAATTTGAATTCTTATGGCGTTTTGTACCAATGAATAAGCCAAAGTTTTAATCTTTTTTGTTATTGTTGCAGAGAAAAATAACGTTTGACGCTTTTTTGGAATGTGCTTTAATAAATCTTGAATGTCTTTGATAAATCCTAAATCAAGCATGTGATCTGCTTCGTCCAAGACCAAAAATTCCAATTTTTTCATGTCCAAATGTCCTTGTGAAACTAAATCAAACATTCTTCCTGGAGTTGCAACCAAAATGTCAACACCTTTATTCAATTGTTTAATCTGTG
>CAMBRH010000351.1 GCA_945870115.1 Chitinophaga pinensis
TATTTATAATTTCTTTCAACCAATTTAATATTTTCAAAAACCAATTCTTCTTTGTTTAATTTTGGTTCTGATACATTTCCTGTATATTCCCAAGCTGCGACGTAGGCGAAATCTTTGTCATTTCTTTTTGCTTCACCTTCTTCAGTTTGAGATTCTTCACGGAAGTGACCTCCACAAGATTCAGTTCTATTTAAAGCATCAATTGCCATTAATTCTCCTAATTCAAGGAAATCAGCTACACGGTTTGCTTTGTCAATTTCTGGGTTGTATTCTTCTACAATTCCTGGGATTCTAACGTCTGCATAAAATTCAGCTCTGATTTTTTGTATTTCAGCAATTGCCCATTTTAAGCCTTCTTCGTCACGAGCCATTCCAACTTTATCCCACATTACTTTTCCAAGTCTTTTGTGGAAATGATCTACGGTTTTCGTACCCTTGATATTCAACAATTGATCGATTCTTCCTTTTACTTCGTTCTCAGCTTCAACAAATTCTTGTAAATCTGTAGAAATTTTCCCAGTACGAATATCGTCAGCTAAATAATCAGCTATTGTATAAGGTAAAACGAAATATCCATCAGCTAAACCTTGCATTAAAGCAGAAGCTCCCAAACGATTTGCTCCATGTTCTGAGAAATTTGCCTCTCCAATTGCATAACAACCTTTAATTGTCGTCATTAAGTTGTAATCAACCCAAACTCCACCCATCGTATAATGCACAGCTGGATAAATCATCATTGGAGTTGTATATGGATCGTCGTCAGTAATCTTGTAATACATTTGAAATAAGTTTCCGTATTTCGATTTTACAACTTCACGTCCTAATGCTAAAATTTCTTCTTTAGTTGCTCCAGAAATGTTACTTGTCATTACTTTTTCATTTCCGTAACGCTCGCAAGCGGTAGCAAAATCTAAGTAAACTGCTTCACCAGTTGCGTTAACGCCAAAACCAGCATCGCATCTTTCTTTTGCAGCACGTGATGCAACATCACGAGGCACTAAGTTTCCAAAAGCTGGATAACGTCGTTCCAAGAAATAATCTCTGTCTTCTTCTTTTAAATCAGTAGCTTTCAACTTTCCTTCACGGATTGCTTTTGAATCTTCTTCCTTTCTTGGCACCCAAATTCTTCCATCATTTCTCAAAGATTCTGACATCAAAGTCAATTTTGATTGATGATCTCCAGAAACAGGAATACAAGTTGGGTGAATTTGTGTATAACAAGGATTTGCGAAATATGCTCCTTTTTTGTGTATTTTCCAAGCGGCAGTTACGTTTGAACCCATTGCATTTGTTGATAAGAAAAATACGTTTCCATATCCTCCAGAACCAACAACAACTGCATGAGCAGAAAAACGTTCTAACTTGCCTGTAACTAAATTTCTAGCGATAATTCCTCTTGCTTTTCCATCAACAATTACTAAATCCAACATTTCGTGGCGTTTGTACATTTTGATTTTCCCTTTACCAATTTGGCGGGACATTGCAGAATAAGCTCCTAATAATAATTGTTGTCCTGTTTGACCTTTTGCATAAAAAGTCCTTGAAACTTGCGCTCCACCGAAAGAACGATTATCCAATAAACCTCCGTATTCACGCGCAAAAGGAACACCTTGAGCAACACATTGATCGATGATATTTACTGAAACTTCAGCTAAACGGTAAACATTTCCTTCTCTTGCACGGTAATCTCCACCTTTAATTGTATCGTAAAATAAACGGAAAATTGAATCTCCATCACCTTGGTAATTTTTTGCAGCGTTGATTCCACCTTGTGCAGCAATTGAATGGGCTCTACGAGGTGAATCTTGAAAACAAAATGCTTTCACATTGTAACCTAATTCTGCTAAAGCAGCCGAAGCAGCTCCACCAGCTAAACCTGTTCCAACAACGATAACGTCAATGTTACGTTTGTTTGCAGGATTTACAAGGCGAATGTTATTTTTATAAGTTGACCATTTTTTTTCTATTGGTCCTGCTGGAATTTTTGAATCGAATGTATTCATAATTTCTTTGAATCTTTTATAAAATTATTTGGTCAAATAGATGTAAACTGGAATTACTGCAAATGCAAGTGGTATTAAATATGCAAATCCTTTTCCTGTTAATGTAATTAAGTTTGTATATCTTGGATGTCTTAATCCTAAAGATTGAAAAGCTGATCCAAACCCGTGATTTAAGTGGAAAGCAAGAATTAACATTGCTAAAACATATCCGACAACTGCTAAAAGTGCGAATTCGTTTGCAGGAAAACCATGTTTTGATTTATCGTGACCAAAAAAAGCATAAACCAATGAATGCATATCTTTGTAACCTTCACCGATTTTCACATCAACACTTTTAATGTAAAGTTCCGTTTTGTTTTTCACAATCACATCGTCGTTTTTTGGAACTGGTTGCGTTGAAAAATCATGTGTGTAATAAATTTCTTGTTTTTGTTGAGGTGCTCCCGGCATTTGAGAAGGAATTTCTAATTCAATCGTATGCAAAGGAAATGGAGTTGAAGACCATTTAATTGCCCACCAAAAGTTTGCCATGTGCATTACGATAAAAATCAAAATTGCACTTCCAAGCAAAGCCATATTTCTTGAAGAACTTGAAGAATTTGCAGCTGCATTATTTTTCGCATATCCAATTGGTCGCGCTTTGATGTTTTGTCTTGTCAACAAAAAACCATCTATAGCGTGAAATAAAATAGATGCGTAAGTTAAATAAGACATTATTTTAATAAAAATATTGTGTCCCATAAAATATCCATACTCGTTGAAAGCTTGTCTGCCTTCCTCTGTGCCGCTGAATAATTGTAAGTTTCCTAATAAGTGCCCAACTAAAAATAGACACAAAAACAAACCTGTCATTGCCATCCAATATTTTTTGGCGATTGAGGATTTTAATAATGCTGATTTACTCATTTTTATCTTTTATTTTTTAAAAAAATTCTTTGCAAATTTAATAGTTAGAACAAAACGGATTACATAATGTTCTTATTTAGACTGATTCTAAGTTGCTGTTGCTAAATTGATTTATTTGGAGGGAATTTGGATTTTTTTTTAAAAATAATTTTGAAGGGTTTTTGGTCATGGTTTTTGGTCAAAAACACACGCCAAAAACGATTCAATTTCTGATTTGCATCGACGGATTGAAATCCGTCGCTACAAACATTTATCTCAGTTCTATCGCTTGTTCTTCAAAAGCTTTGCTTTTTCTCCTACGGCATCATGACGTGGAAAACAAAAATTAACTATAAAGAATTAATCCAACTTTTTCTAAAATTAGGAAAATTGAATTATTTAGAAGAAATTATGCAGTTGTTCTTTTTACAAAATCCTTAAAGTTTA
>CAMBRH010000352.1 GCA_945870115.1 Chitinophaga pinensis
GTAAAAAGAATTGTAAGCGAATACCACAAAGGAAAAGTATTTGTTTTGGAATCTGAAGTTGGAAAAGGAACAACTTTTAGAATAACACTACGAAAATAAACATTATCATTTTCACTATAAATTTATCGAAACACAATTCATAACTCATCACTCATCACTCATAACTATTTATACATGAACTTTTTAATTGTTGGTTTAGGTAATCCAGGAAGTGATTACAAGGAAACCCGTCATAATATTGGTTTTAAAGTTGTTGAAGCTTTGGCGAAGGAAAAAGAAGAAAGCTTCTCCTTGGGAAAACAAGCTGAAACGGCAAAATTTAAATTTAAAGGTCACAATGTAACTTTAATTAAACCTACAACTTACATGAATTTGAGCGGAAAGGCGGTAAATTATTGGATGCAAGCGGATAAAGTTCCTTTGGAAAATGTATTTGTTGTTACGGATGATTTGGCGCTACCATTTGGGAAATTAAGACTGAAAGGACAAGGTTCAGCTGGTGGACACAACGGATTAAAAGACATTGAAGCAGTTTTAAAAACCCAACAATATGCCCGTTTGCGTTTTGGTGTTGGAGCAGATTTTTCAAAAGGAAGACAAGTTGATTATGTTTTAGGAGAATGGAACCCAGAAGAAAAAATAACTTTAGAAGAACGAATTAAAACCGCAACAGAATTTATTAAGAGTTTTGTTGCTATTGGAATTGAATTGACCATGACGAATTGGAATGGGAAATAAGTCAAATAGTTATGAGTTATGAATTATGAACGATGAGTTATGAGTTTTTTTAATCTACTTGTCTTAAAATCCTAAAATCTTGATGTCCAATTATCATATCATCTAAAAGCTATTTATCTACAAAAATCAAAGTCTTACGTCTTATGTCTAAAAATCTTACGTCTATTAAAAGTAAAGGATATTTCCTTAAAAAATACGGTGAAGCAAAAAGCGCTTTTGAATTGCGTGATTTTGAAATTTCTTCGCCTCAAGAAAATGAAGTTTTAATTGAAGTTGAAAGTTTCGGCTTAAATTATGCCGATGTCATGGCGCGAAATAACTTGTATAAAGCAGCTCCAGCTTTGCCATGTATTCTCGGCTACGAAGTTGTTGGGAAAATACTTCAAGTTGGAAACGAATCAAATTCACATTTAATCGGAAAAAGAGTTGTTTCATTTACACGCTTTGGCGGATATGCAAAACACGCTTTGGCAACAATTAATACTTGTGTTGAAATTGATAATTTACCGACTTTTACTGCTTTATCTTTGGCAACGCAATATGTTACAGCTTTTTATATGTGTGACTATTTATCTCCAGTTCGAGAAAATGATCGTGTTTTAATTCACGCTGCAGCTGGAGGAGTTGGATCTGCTTTAATTCAATTATGTAAATTAAAAAATGCCATCGTTTACGCAAAAGTTAGTTCCGAAGAAAAAGAAGATTATGTAACAAAATTAGGAGCAGATTTCTCAATAAACTATAACAAAAGTGATTATTCTGAATCACTAGAAAAAATCTTACAAGGAGAAAAAATAGATGCCACTTTCAATCCTGTTGCTGGTTCGACTTTCAAAAAGGACATGAAATTAATTGGAGCTGGTGGAAAAGTTATTCTATTTGGCGGTTCTGAAAGATCAGGCAAAAAATGGGGAATATTATCCACTTTAAATTTTGTACGAAAAATGGGAATTGTGATTCCAATTGGATTGATGATGCAATCAAAAAACATTTTAGGTGCAAATATGTTGACAATTGCAGATAATAAACCCGAAATTTTGGCTCATTGCCTAAAATCTGTTGTGAAATTAGCGCAAGAAAAGAAAATTACGATTGAAAATGGAAGTGAATTTTCAGCAAATCAATTGGCTGAGGCGCATGATTTTTTGGAATCAGGGAAATCTATGGGTAAAATCATCATAAATTGGTAAGAAAAGTTTACTTTTACAGCTCAAATGCAGATACACAAAATTTCAGATAAATCTAATTTAGATTCGCTTCAAACAATTAAAAACCCAATTTTAACGATTGGAACTTTTGATGGTGTTCACTTGGGACATCAAAAAATTATCAAAAAGCTGAATGAAGTTGCTGAAATTAAAAAAGGAGAATCAGTTTTATTTACATTTTTTCCGCATCCAAGACATGTTTTAAACAAGCAAATCTTGGGAGAAAATGAGCTTAAAATGCTTCAAACACAAGAAGAAAAAATTGAAAAATTGGAGCGAATGGGTTTGGATCATTTGATTATTTATCCTTTCACAACTGATTTTTCAAATACAAAAGCAGAAGATTTCATCAAAGAATTTTTGGTCGAAAAGTTAAAAGTCAATACAATTGTTGTTGGTTACGACCATCAATTTGGTAAAAACAGAGAAGGTTCTTTGGAACATTTGATCAAACTTTCAAAAATTTATCCTTTTGAAGTGATTGAAATTCCTGCTCATGAAATTGATGAGGTAAATGTCAGTTCAACGAAAATCAGAAAATCCTTAGAAATTGGCGATATCGATACAGCAAATTCTTATTTAAACGAAGCATTTGAAATTTCGGGGAAAGTCATCAAAGGCAAGCAATTAGGGCGAACAATTGGTTTTCCAACAGCGAATATTGAAATTGCTGATCCACATAAATTAATTCCAAATTTTGGAGTTTATGCTGTAAAAGTGAAGTTGGAAGACAAAAGCATTCACCAAGGAATGATGAATATTGGTGTAAATCCAACGGTGACTGACGAAAAAAAGATTCATTGCGAAGTTGCCATTTTAGATTTTTCTGCTGATATTTACGATACAAAAATTTCGGTATATTTATTGAAGCGCATCCGTGATGAAAAGAAATTTAGTGGTTTGGAAGAACTTAAAACTCAAATTAAGCAAGATGAAAAAGATATTCGAAGTCTTTTTGTTCATTCTTAGTTTTCAGCTTGCTGCATTTTCTCAGGATAAAAACGGTTTTTATTCTTTAGTGGAAGCATTTAACATTCACCCAGATTCTGTTTTCAAACTTTCTCTCCGAAAAATGAAATTAGATTCCCTTCCTTCTGAAATTCTTCGTTTTAAAAATCTTCAAATACTTGATTTAAGTGGCAATAAATTAAAATCTTTACCTGAATTTATTGCTGAATTTTCTTTTCTGCAAGAAATTGATATCAGTAGAAATAAATTCACGCTCTTTCCAGAACAAATTTGTTTGTTAACAAATGTTTCCATTTTAAAAATGAACCGCAACGAAATCGCAGCAATTCCAGAAAGTATTTCCAATCTCAAAGAATTAAAATATATTGATTTTTGGGATAATCCAATGAAAGAATATCCTGAAGCTTTTTTGATTT
>CAMBRH010000353.1 GCA_945870115.1 Chitinophaga pinensis
TAATTTGAATTGTCGAACCCTTGTTTTCGGTGCTATTAATGTCAAAAACACCCTTATAAAATAAAACCCGTTTCTCAATATTATCCAACCCAAAACCTTTTTGAATGCTTTTATCATTAAACCCAATTCCATTATCTGAATATTGAAAAACATAACAATCAGGATGTCCATAAAATTCAATTATTACAGCTGTTGCTTTCCCGTGTTTAAAAGAATTATTTATTATTTCCAATGAAATTAGATACAAATCATAAACCCAAGGTTCCCGAATTTTTTCAGGAAAATCATACTGATAAAATTCAATTTTTTTGTTTTTAAAACCCTGATTAAGAATTTTTATTTGACTTATTAAACTATAAGTTAATGTTCCTTCATCTAATGATTTTGGTAATATTCCATGCGATATATCTCTAATGTCATTTGCAAGTTCGTTTAAATTTTTACTTATCAATCCCAAATTTTTCAATTCTAATAAATGTATCAAATGTGCTATTTTGCTGCCTAAATTGTCATGAATAATATTTGAAATAGTTCTTCTTTCTCGAATTTGAACTTGTGTTATTACCTTAATTGAACTTTCTTTTTCGGCTAAAATTTCAAGATTTAAAGCATTGTTTTTTTGAAAGGTTTCAATATAATTTTTAGTCAATACATAACCAAAAAAAAGCACATCATACAATCCAATATATACCACCCAATCCTCATGAAAACCGCCTTTAATTATGCTAAATGATTTTAAAACAAAAAAGGTTCCCCATAGAAAATGTGGGAGAAAGGCAAATAGAACATAAAGGCTGTTTTTTTTATTTATTTTATAGTTAGCTATTGATGCCACTATTATTGTTGATAAAACAATCACAAAAGCACAATAAGTAATAAAGAAAAACAATTGTAATATTTTTAATAAATTTAAATACAATACCAATAAACTTAATACGATTGACGTAAAAATTAAAAGATTACAATAATAAATGATTTTATATTTTTGAGGTTGATACTTTTTTAATTCCAAAAAATCCATCATAAAATAACTTAAACTTATAAACCAGAAACAAGAAGTGTAAATTTGCAATTCACTAAAATATATAAATTCGTTAAATAATATATTTTTAAGATAGTTAGAGATTATTGTAATATATAATACTGTAATAATGGAGTATAAAATATATTTTAAAATCAATTTATTTTTAGTAATAAAGTAGAGAATGAGATTGAAAATTAACAAAAAAAGAATACTTCCTAAAAAAAGCGTAATAATAGATATTTGTCTCAACGTACTAATAGATAACGTTTTTTCGTTTTCAAAACTATAAGAAAATTCAAAAAAGGAAATCTCTTTTTTTAATTTAACTTGAATTGTTCTGTTTTCATTGGGCTTTAAAGTGATACTGAAACACTGTCCTTTCATAAACGGACTGACAAAATTAGTTCTGTCGCCTAAAAGTTCTACTTTATTTCCATCATAAAAAAACAAACTATAGATGTGATTGTTGTCAAAACATAACCAGGTTTTTACATCATTTTTTAAATCAGTATTTTTTATCTTAAAAACACACCAAATTGACGCATGATTATTATAACCAATGCTTAGTTTATTATTTACAAAAGGATGAAAGGTTTTGGTTTTTAATGAAGGAAGGGTGTAAGTTGAATTCCTATCAACAGTATATTTTCCATCTATTTTCAGTTTATTAATTTCTTGTGAAAACGATAAATTGAAAATTAATAAAACGCTAAGAAAATAAATTGTTTTCATTGGCAAATTTTATTAATGACCCACTATTTGTAAGCTCTAATTTTTTATGAATGTTTTTACGATGAGTGTCAACCGTATTTTTACTAATATTTAATGCAACCGATATTTCTTTACTGGTTTTTCCAGCTACAACCAACTTGATTAATTGCTTTTCCTGGTTAGATAGTTTAAATTTGATTATTGCTTTTTCATCTTTATCAAAAAATTCATTGCTTGGTTTTGGCATGATTTTATTAGCGTAAAAAGGCGCACTTAATCTTGATTCAATAACTGAAATAAGTTCTTTAGCTGTTGTTTCTTTTTTTAAAAAAGCATGAATTCCTTTTTTTTGTGCTTTTTGAATTAAAAAATCCTCGAAATAAGCTGAAAGTATAATAGTTTTTGTTTTTTTAAGTTTGTCTTTTAGTTCCTCAATTAACAAAAATCCATCATAATTATCAATGTTAAGATCGCAAATAAAAACATCTACTTTGTTGTTATTAATGTAGTTTTTACAGGATTCCGAATCGTTAAAAGCAGCAAAATCATAATCATTCCCAACTGATTTTAATATTTCTATTAAACCACTCGAAAATAGAATATGATCATCACATATAACTATGTTTTTTTGCATACTTTAGAATTAAACTATAAATTTAGCTGAATTAACATTAGTAAATGTAGTAAAAAATCAATTGTTTTTTTAATTTCTAAATTTTCCCGATTACTTCCCGATACTCTCTTTGAACATTCTCATTTCGTTCCAAGTGAATTTATCGCCGTTTTTTTCCATCAATTCGCTCAGAGAATCTTCTTTATTAGCTTTGAAAACCTTCGTTAATTCTTCGATTTTATCTTCTGGTAAAACGTCCGAAAGTTGCACTTGTCCAGTTTCTATTAACTTTGCAAAATGCCCATAAATGGTTTGTGGCGTTAGTTTTGGTAAAAGGAAAAAGCATTTTTTTTAATAAAAGCGATTGATTTATTCGATTTTAAGACAGGTTTTGGAAGTGTAGCGTATAGTAAACATCGTTTTAAAGAAGAAAGAGATAACATCAGGTTTCTTTATAAATGCGAAAAAATAGAGCGTTTTTGGATAATAAATAGAAGGAGTTATGAAAGTGGAAAATACAGAAGTGGAATTTCGTTAATCAGCTGGACGAAAATGCAAAGTTATAATTTAGCATTTTTGATTTAGCGCAAAACAATGTTCCTTTTAACTGCAACTAAAAAAGGATTTCTGACACTTCATTTAATATTATTTTAGCTAATTTTTCATTATTGTAAACGGCAAATAAATCTTTGTTTTTTGGGTTGTTTAAAATTTTAAACTTTTCATCTTCTCCAGAACTGGAGATATGAGGTGAAGCGATTATAGGAATATTTGAGTTCCATTGATACATTTGTAATGAATCCTTCCGATATAAAACCTTTTGATTTTTCTTAAAATTTTTTTCATTTATTTTTAACAACGTGTTTCTTGCTTCATTCCCAATTGTGATTATTGCATCAGGTTTAATAATTTCAATCTCTTTTGAAACGATTTTACACAAATCTTTGTTTATTTCTTTTACATCGAAATTACAATCAT
>CAMBRH010000354.1 GCA_945870115.1 Chitinophaga pinensis
ATCAACGGTACAACAGGATCAATTGGAAGTGCTGCCTTACAATTAGCTAACTATTTAAAAGCAGATATTACTGCGGTTTGTAACACAAAAAACTTAGAGTTGATTAAATCTTTGGGTGCCAATAAAATTTACGATTACAACAAAGAAAACTTCCTAAATGATACCGAAAAATACGATGTCATTTTAGATGCCGTTGGCAAAAGTTCATTTTTTAAATGCCGAAAATTACTCAAACCAAAAGGAGTTTATTTTTCCACAGAATTGGGTTATATGTCGCAAAATATTTTTTTAGCCTTATTCACACCTTTATTCTTTGGGAAAAAAGTGAAATTCCCAATTCCAAAAGACACCAAAGCGGAAATGGTATTTTTCAAAGAAATAATTGAAAAAGGACATTATAAAGCAATTATTGACAAAGTTTATCCTTTAGATCAAATTGTGGAAGCAACAAGATATGTGGAAACTGGTGAAAAAACAGGAAATGTTGTGATCAAGGTTTGCTAAAGATATTAAAGCTATGTTCGAATTTATATCAAATCTCAAAGAAAGAAATGAATCCCTATTTTATTATGGATTAATTTGTTTAGTAGCTTCAATCGTTTTTTTAATTTTAACCAAAGTAACTTCCACACAAGTTTACAATGTAAATGCTTGGTACAAACCCTTTAAATTTGCGTTTTCAACTTTTTTATTTTCGTGGGCAATGGCTTGGTATTGTTATTATTTACCATCATTTAATGTTAATTTATTTTCTTGGTCGATCATAATTCTACTCGGTTTTGAAATCATTTACATCGCAATTCAAGCTGGGAGAGGACAATTATCACACTATAATTTAAGTTCTTCTACTTACGCCTTTTTATATTCCATGATCGCAATTGCTGCTACTTTAGTGACAATTTACACATTTTATGTTGGAGTATTATTTTGTTCCAATGATTTCCCTAATTTACCAAACTATTATGTTTGGGCAATCAGATTGAGCATTTTTATTTTTGTTATTTTCTCATTTCAAGGTTTTTTGATGGGCTCAAAATTAACGCACACAATTGGTGGTCCTGATGGTGGTCCTGGAATTCCAATTTTAAATTGGAGTACAAAATTTGGCGATCCAAGAATTGCACATTTTATTGGAATGCACGCTTTACAAGTAATTCCAGTTTTATCTTTTTATATTTTTAAAAATACAAAAGCTACCATCTTAATTTCTGCAATTTATTGTTTACTTGCATTTTTCACTTTGTTTCAAGCTTTGAAAGGAAAACCTTTTTTTAAATCTAGAACTAATCAAGAGGAAATTAAGTGAGAAATAAAAAATAAATTCCTTTTATGGAAATTGAACGAAATAATCATCTAAGTGTAAAAACTTAAAATCGTTCTGCTTTGAGAAAAGCAAAAATAAAACTGGAATCATGAAAAATATTGGAATCAATTCTCCTTGTTCAGAAAACTGGAATGAAATGTCAAAAAATGACAAAGGTGCTTTTTGTCAAAAATGTGCTAGTCAAGTCTATGATTTTACTAAAAAATCGAGTTTAGAAATCAAACAAACACTTTTAAGCTTGGTCGGTCAGCCAGTTTGTGGACGAATTACACAAACACAAGAAGAAGTTTTGAATATTGAATTTGAAACTTGGATGAATCAAAAAAGTAAACATTCATTTCAAAGTTTATTGATTTTTTCTCTTCTTGTAGTTTTCGGAATGACGCTTTTTAGTTGTGAAAACGAAGAAGATTCTAAGAAAATTAAAACTATTCAAACGGAAGTTGCGCGAATAATTGAACAAAATAATGATTCCATAAAAATAATTCCTCAAGAAAAAAGAATTGAAATTCCACAAATTGAAACGGTAACTGAAGAAAGATTCGAAACAATGGGAAAAATGGTAATGCCTCGAGAATATTTGGAAGAAAATCAAGTTGTTGAAGTTAATCAAGAAGTAATCGATTTGGATCGAGGTTATGCTGGAGGAATGTCTTGGTCTCGAGACTATGAAACATTTTTAGTTCAACAAGTATTCGAATCAACTGATGTTTATGATGAAAATGGCAATTTAATTCCAAAAACATTTGATGCGCTTGTATTTGCAAATCCAGCTAAAGAAAAAACAACTTTTGAACTTTCATTACCAACAAAAAGTGCTTTTGAAATCAATTTATATGACATGAATGGAAAAATGCTGAAATCAATTTATTCTGGTGAAATAGAAAAAGGAAAATTCAGACAAGAAATTGACTTAATAGATTTAAATACTGGAATTTATTTGATTGTCATAAATTCAAAAGATTATCAAAACACTGTTCGATTAAGCAAAATTTAACTTAGAATAAAATTATGCAAGCATTGAAATATTCTTTCGTTTATCCTAAATCTTCATTCAACTGAGAATAATCTTCATTCAGAGAAAAAAACAAGCAACTCAAGCCTTAATTTACCGTCTTATAGAAAACTTTCTACAAAGTGCGGAGTCAGCACAATAATCACTGACAAAAATAAGATGGAAACAAAAAATACTCTTTCGCTAGTTGCTTTAATAATTTTCTCAACTAATTTATTTGCTCAAACAAATTTTGATTTACAAGCAAGAGAAAATAATGCTGAAAATCCTTGTATTTCAGAATCTCAATATCAAGAAATCGAAAATCGCTGCAAAATAAACGCAGCATTATTTTTGAAAAATGAAGTTCAAGAAAAAACCACGGTTCCTTTATCATGGCCACTGAAGGCTTCTGATAATCTGCCAGATTGCGACTATTATTACATTTCTGCTCACGTTGATCACAATCCAGCTGCTGGTGCTTTTCAAGATCACAACTGTGGTTCTATTGCTTATGATGGACACAAAGGAACTGACATTGCCATTGGACCTTTTGGTTTTTTAAAAATGGACAATAATTCTGTTGAAGTAATTGCTGCTGCAAACGGCACAATAATCGACAAACACGATGGTTCTTTTGACCGAAATTGTATTGGAAACAATCAAACTGCTAACTACGTGGTTCTTCAACATTCTGATGGCTCACAAACATATTATTGGCACATGAAATCGGATGAAGTAACCACAAAAGCAATTGGAGAAACAGTTGTTACTGGAGAATATTTAGGAATTGTGGGAAGTTCTGGAAGTTCCGGTGGTCCACACCTTCATTTTGAAGTTCGAACAGGAAATACCAGCGCAACAATGGTTGATCCATTCTCTGGAACTTGCAATTTAATTAACGCACAAAGTTATTGGGCTTCTCAAAAACCATATATCGAACCAGCAGTTTTAAAAACATCTGTAAATACAACTGATGTACTTTGGCCAGCTTGCCCTGCGACA
>CAMBRH010000355.1 GCA_945870115.1 Chitinophaga pinensis
GCTTCATCAATTGTAGAAGCAAATGCAATCGGACGTGGACCAATTGCCCCTAATAAAAGCTGATGCACTTTTTGTACTGGAATTTCCTTCGGATCAAATGTTTTCATGAGTAAAATATTGTCTTACAAAAATACATTGAATAAATTGAATTTTGAAATGAAAATTAAAGAGTTTTGAACAATTTAATACACATCAAAAAACTCAAATTTTAAGTAATTCCTGAAATTTTTTATTTTCAAAATTGATTTCATTTAAATTTACAAAAAAGTCTTTTTGCCAATCTTGAGTTTTTGTTGCTTGTTTGCTTGAGGTTAAATCCCAAGGTGGATAAACACGAAAGCCTAATTTTCCTTTTTGATTTTGTGAAGAAAAAATGCCTTTTTGGATTAATATTTCTTTTGAAAAAATAAAAACTCCAAAATTTGATTCTGTTTCACATTGAATGATGCAAAAATCAATTTGATCTTGTGAACCAAAAGGCTCAATAATTCCTCTTGAATTTCTTTGCCAAAACGTTACAAATTGTCCAATTTTTGTGGGTGTAATTTTTGCAAGACGAAATTTTAAATCCAAACTATTAATTTTGAAATTTAAAGCACAATAATCTTGACTTTCTTTTTCAAGCTTAATTTCCGAAGATTCAAGATTCAATTTTTCAAAAAGAACTGCTTTTAATTGCTGAAATTCTTTTGGTAAATCTGAATTTTTCAAGAAAATTACATTTTTTTTAAATCAGCAATTGTATTACTTGGATTTTCAGAATTAAATACAAAACTACCAGCAACTAAAGCATTTGCGCCAGCTTCAACTAATCTTTTTCCAGTTTCAAGATTCACTCCACCGTCAATTTCAATGATACAAGTTGTATTTTTAGTTTCGATTAAGAGTTTTAATTCTTTCACTTTAGAAATTGAATTTTCAATGAATTTTTGTCCTCCAAAACCTGGATTTACTGACATAATTAAAACCAAATCCAAGTCTTGAATAACTTCGCTTAAAAAAGCAATTGGTGTATGCGGATTTAAAGCAATTCCAGCCTTCATACCGGCTTGTTTAATCGCTTGAATCGTCCTGTGAACATGTGTACTCGCTTCATAATGAAAAGTCAAAATATCAGCGCCACACTTTTTAAAATCCTCGATGTATAAATCTGGATTTTGAATCATAATGTGAACATCTAATGGTTTTGTAGCATGTTTTTTAATTGCTTCAATCACTGGGAATCCAAAAGAAATGTTTGGAACAAAAACGCCATCCATAACATCTATGTGAAACCAATCGGCTTGAGAGTTGTTAATCATTTCAACATCGCGTTGAATATTTGCAAAATCACAGGATAAAACTGAAGGAGAAATTATTACAGACATTTTATTTTTTTTTTGCAAAAGTAAAGATAAAAAGTGATTAATTTTCGATTTTTTTCTCCAATATTTCGTTTATAAAATAAATAAAAATGCCAAAAATAAACGTTACTTGAACAATTTCTAAAAATTTTCCATCTTGAAAAGATTCGTTCATTTTCTCAAAAATATATGTTGGTTTTGTGAATAAATCCCAACTATTTAAACGTAAAAAACGACCAAGATAAACTCCAAAACTGCACAAGAAAATCAAGCTTATTTTGATTAATTTTAAGTTTTGTTCTTTAAAAATAAACAATCGTAAATTTTCCATTATCAGTTTTAAGGTTTTAGAAAAGTAAATCATTCCTAAAATTGAAAAAGTAAGAAACAAAACTAAATCATACCAAATGGGAGCAGCTAAATTTTTCTTCAAGTGGAAAATATCAGTGAAAATATAAATTGAATTAGGTAGAAATAGAATCGTTAAAAATAGAATCGAAAATTTCCAATAATTGGATTTAAAAACATCCATTTGTTGAATGAAAAAAAGCGGAAGCCAGGCGAGAAATAAATTCCAAAGAAGGAATAAAACTCCAATGTTTTCGACTTTAAATATTCTCAAGGTGATTAAACTTAATGCAAATATTAAGATTTGATTTGTGATGGAAATTTGAGTGATTGATTTCATAATTATTTTTTTTTGTTAACTGTTGAAAAATAGTTTTTGG
This sequence comes from Chitinophaga pinensis, assembly GCA_945870115.1. Taxonomy (GTDB): domain Bacteria; phylum Bacteroidota; class Bacteroidia; order Flavobacteriales_D; family Crocinitomicaceae; genus M2408. Next base: position 2,072 of record CAMBRH010000355.1, read on the forward strand.
CATGGTTTTTAAACAAAAAACACACGCCAAAAGCGGACAAATTTTAGTTCTAGACGACGGACTTCATCCGTCGTTACAGATATTTGATACCTACGGCATCATCTTTCGCCTTACTTTAAAATTGATTAATATTGCTTGTTTTCCGAGTGAAAAACTTTGCCAAGAATTATATTTTTTCATTCTTTTGAAAAAGTATTTTTTTCTATCATAAAGTTGTTCTTTTTGAGAATAATATTTGAACAAATCAGGATGTTTTTTCTCAAATTTCACCATTAAATCTAAATTATTTTCAGATAAAGAATTTAAGTATTGAATGTCAATTTGATCAATCTTTTTTTCGGATAAATTATAATTCGTAATGATTCTATCCCATGAAAATGTTGAACTAATAACCAACACAATAATCCACGTTTCAATATTGATATTCATTAAAAACCAGTAATTTTTTTCTTTTGAAATAGAATATGCAGTGTATATTAAACCAATAATTGCTATCATAATAAACAGATAAACACCGATTCTTGAATAGGTTAATTGATAGCCTTTTATATACCATGAATTTCTGATTATGGTGTGAAAAAGCATCACAATACTTTGAAAAATCCAACCATAAATTAAGATTTTTAGCATTCTATTTTTGATACCCAATTGTTGAATTAAAACAATGATTATGATCGCTAAAACGATAGAAGTAATACTGCTATTTACTGAAAAATGTACAAAATCTGAAAGTGTTATTCCATCAGGGAGTTTGTTGTAAATGAAAATGTTTTGAATATCTAAACTGTTTAAAAGCAACAACATTACATTTAAAGAAATAAATACGATTAGACTTATTAGTTTGAAGAAAATCAAGGTATTAGAAACTTCGATTTCTGGGCCTATCGGTTTAAATATTGCTTTTTGGACTAATTTAGTTGCGTCCCACGAAATATTTCTAGCAATGGTGAATGGCTTTAACATACCTAAAAGCAGAATCCATCCAGAAACGCAAAGCATGATAAATGCAAAATTTATCCACGATAAATCGATGTTTTTGGTGAAATTTTTGAATAAAGGATTTGCTCCTTGATATAGAAAAAAGAAAAGTAAAATAATTAAAAAACTTGTTATTATGGCTCCAACATAGAGCATTTTCTTAGATTTACTTTGTTCATTTTCTTTTGCTTGAAAGAGTTTTGCAATTCTTTCACCAAATCTTACAAATGGTGAGCTAAGAGCAAAAAATAAAGCAACAATAA
>CAMBRH010000356.1 GCA_945870115.1 Chitinophaga pinensis
GAGAAAGAGTATCAATACCCTTAATCGAAGAAGCTCAGCTGATTTTAAAAAAATATAAAGATGAACTTCCAAAGATCTCTAATCAAAAAGCAAATAAATATCTAAAAGATGCATTTGAAACCTTAAAACTTAATCGCATTGTTACCATAACTTCTCATACAAAAAATAAAATTATAGAATCCTATTTTCCATTAAATCAGGTGATTTCTTTTCATGATGCCCGGAGGACCTTTATTACCCTTGCATTGATCAAAGGCATTGACACCACCATTGTGATGAAACTAAGTGGCCACAAGCAATTTTCCGTTTTTAAAAAATATGTAGAATTGACCAATACTGCTGCAAAAATTGAAATTGACAAAATATCTCGCATCAAATAAGCCCTAATTATTGCCTTTAAAACTCTAAAAAAATATTTTTTTTCTAAAAGTTTAAGTTTTTTGTTCAAAGGTTTATATATTAGCATGAAAGATACAAAACTATTTGAGGCATTCCTAACATTCCTAGAAGAATGGGATGCACAAAAAAAAATTGAGTGGAAAAAAGAAATTTCTGCTGAATTAGAAAGTGCTCAACTTCAAAAAATTTTTTACAACCTAGAGGAGGTTGCTCACATTACAGGAATAAAAGTAGGAGCTCTGAAAGGTCGTATAAAAAGAAAAACACTTTTTTGTGTTTATGATTCAACTGTCATATTAATTCCAAAGGAAGAGCTAACTAGACTGATTGACAAACTCAATAAGCAGTACAAAAGAAAGAATGAAGGGATTTAAAAGTCCCTTTTTTCTCTTTATTGAATATAATTTTGGTTTTAAAAAAAAGATTTGTTTTTCAAATTTAAAAAAAGCTTTTTTAAAAGGAGTCATTATTTTAGTAATAAAATTTGGCAAACCAACTGCATTATTGCTAATACTGGCTTCAAGTTCAGGTTTATCCTTTTCAATTTTCAAGTTCTTTTTAGCAGCTATATTTAAAATGATTTTTTCATTGATAATAATGATTTGTTTCGCTAAGTAATCTATAAGTCCTTCTAAATCATATATTTTCTTTACATTTGAAGCATTCACCAATGGTTCATTTGACATCAAATGATAGTGGTATCCCTCACATTTTTTGGTATATGCCCACTCCAAGACCCCAACAAAGTCTTGATCTTTATTCAACATTTTGTTTAGCATACTTTTTTGATTCTTCTCAGTATCTTTATCAACTTTAAAGGTGCAAAAATAAGAATCCACTCTAATATTTAAATCTTTGCAGTATTTTCGTAATTGATCTTTTATTACCTCTTTATTCATATTTATTTTTTATTTTATTTAGTTATTTTACACAATAATATCTCCGACATTTTTTTTCATTTTTTTCATAATGAATAAAATATTTCCTGCAATAAGTAAAGGATTTTTTTTAATTCACCAAATTTATTTTTTTTCAATTTTTATATCTCAACACTAATAAACCTGTTAAAACACACAAAAACAACAAGATAGCTCACTTTTCACCTAATGGCGTGATAGTAATAATTTAACAATTTATTAACATTACTAAACACCTGAATATTATTTTTTTTGTTATCAATAACACTCCTAAACTAGAATTAAAATTATAAACCAAATTATTCGTATCATTGCAAACTGAATGAGCAAAAACGAAAAAAATATCATAAATCAGATAAAACTAGGTGATGAAAAACCACTTTTGGAGATTTATAAATTGCATCGAAATGAGTTCATAAAATGGTCAAGCAAAAATTTTAATGCTAACGAAGAACAAGCAAAAGATATTTTTCAGGAAAGTGTAATTGCATTTCATCAAAATATAATTTCAGGCAAATTAATCGAGCTTGAATCTTCAGTTAAAACCTACCTTTTCCAAATTGGAAAATACAAAACTATTAACTTTCTGAAAAAAGAATCGAGGGTAGTTACTTACAATGACATTCTTCATGTGATTAAAGGTAATGAACTTAACGACTATATGGAGGAGGAAAACAAAATTTATAACGAGGAACAAATAAGTAAAGCAATTGCAAAGTTGCCTGAAGACTGCCAAAAATTGCTCAAACTACATTATTTTGATGAATTTGATATGGAAAGTATTGCGAGAGAACTTAATTACAAAAATGCAGACACTGCTAAATCAAAAAAGTCTGTTTGTATGAAGAAATTAATTGACGAATTAAAAAAACTTTCCATGATTTTTATTTTTTAAATGAACATCGAAGAAAAAAATATAGCCCTTTTTGAAAATTATCTATCACATGAGATGGATAAAAAATCCATGCTTGAATTTGAAGCACAGTTAATTTATGATTCCGATTTCAAAAATCAATTTGAATCTTTTAAATCAATTGAATCTGGTATAAAAGAACATTATGCAAATGAATTGAAACAGAAGTTTTCTGAAATAGATATAGAATTAGATAAAACTTTAAATACAAAACCAAAAAACAATAAAGTAATTTGGCTTTCATCTGTTTCTGTTGCTGCTTCAATTATTTTGGGTGTTTTTATCTATCAACATTTTTCTAATCAATTAACTATGCCTCAACTTGCTCAAGAAAATTGGGTTCAAGATGAAGGACTTCCAGTTAAAATGAGTTCCAAAGGCAAGTATGATGATGCTATGAATGCATACAAGTTGGAGAAATGGGATTTAGCTTTAAGTGAATTAAACAAAATAAAATCAGATACAGCGACTTATTATGCTGGTCTTATTTACTTTGATAAAAAAGAATATCAAGCTTCAATCACGCTGTTAAATGAGATTAAACTAAATTCAAAATACTTTGATGATGCACAATTCCGCCTTGCATTGTTGTATTTAATGGAAAATAAAATTTCATTCGCTAGACAAATCCTTCAAAAGCAAGTCAAGAATAATACAATAAATTCTCATTCTGCAAAAGAAATTTTAGAGAAGTTAAAAACTTAAGAATTTAAAACTCTAAAATAGGACGAAACAGCATATTCAAACTGTGATATAAAAATTCGTTTAAATGCACTTATGTTATTTTGCTCATAAAAAATCAACATTGCTTTTTTATAATCTGAAGGTTCAACTGTTCTAAATGAAATAGGGCAAAACTTATGTTGAATCAAAATTCCATTTGCAACAATTCTAGCCAATCGTTTATTTCCATCCATAAATGCTTGAATGTAAGAAACTAAGATCAGAATTAGTAGTGCTTTTTCAAAAACATTTTCTCGCAAATTAACCAACTTACACATATTCATCAACGCCTCTCTAATTTGGTATTCATTATCAAGCGGAGAATAATTCGTTCCCAAAACACT
>CAMBRH010000357.1 GCA_945870115.1 Chitinophaga pinensis
TGGTCAAAAATTAGAACAAGCTCTTTGGAGAGAATTTCGTGGTGCTTGTGATTCTTTTTTCAATACCAAACAAAAACATTTTGAAGAGGCCGATAAAAATAACGAGCAAAATTTGACTTTAAAATTAGATTTAATTTCAAAAATTGAAAGCTATGTTCCTTCTGAAGATAAACGTAAAACCTTAGATGATTTAAGAGATTTTTCAGCAGCATTTAATGCAATTGGAAATGTTCCGTTTAAAGAAAAAGATAAAGTTTACACAACTTATAAGGCTGCAATAGATGCTCATTATTCTAAATTAAAATTAGAAGGAGCAGAGCGCGATAAAGTTCAATTTCAATCAAAAATTGATTCTTTAAAGGCAAATCCGAATAGTGAAAAACTGCTTGACAGAGAAAAAAGAGATATGAAAACTCAGATTGCAACTTTGAAACAAGAAATTAATCTATTTGAAAACAATTTAGGCTTTTTTGCAAATTCGAAGGGTGCAGATGCTTTGAAAAAAGATGTTGAAACTAAGATTAATGCTGCGAAGAGGAAGATTGAAGATTTGCAAAAGAAAATTAAACAATTATAGAATTTTACATAAAGTCCGATTTTGTCGTTGCTTTAAGTTGATATTTTGTCATTTACAAAAGTAAACTCCAAATTATAAACGTTATAAGCGCCTAAAACTCAAACATTATGATTAAATTCTAATTTTATGAATTAAGGATAATATTAACCATGAACAAATTCATCAACATTTTATTACTGTTAATACTTTTTCCAGTAATTTCATTTACAATTATTGTTGGATTTGATATTCCATTGGAATTTTTGAAAATTTCGGGTGCGAATATGCCCTATAAAAATGAGGTATTTTACAGTTTTGCAGTTTTAATTTTCCTAATTGGAGCAAGAAGGGCTTTAAAAAGATGGATGGGAATTAGAATGGTAAACCAAACCGCTCGTTTTCAATGGACAGCACCAATGGATGAGAATCGTTACAAACAAAGTACACTATACTTATTTTTGGAAGCAATTTTGCATTTTTTTATGGCCTTGGCCTTGTATCAGATTTCCGATTATTCATTACCAGTTGTTTTTGTGCTTGTCGTTTTGGCTATCGATCATGTTATTTTTGCTGTAATTACAAAGTCAAAAAAACTATATCGAGTTGGAATTACATCAAAAGCTATTGTGATTGCCGACAGAGATTTAAAAGTAGTTTATTTTTCAGGTTTAAGAAAAGTGGATAAGCAGCAACAAAGTTTATTTTTTGATTACATCAAAGATTTACAAATTTCTTTTCCCACGGATTGCATTGATGAGAATCTTAGAGAAGAATTTAAAGAAAAATTAGCTTCGAACTTGGATCGAGACAGTATATTCTTTTCAGAAAGTTTTAAATCTTTTTAAAAGTGAATTTCCTCAATAAATTCAAATATGCTTTTGAAGGAATTTTTTATTTGACTAAAAAAGATAAGAATTTTCAAATTCACCTTTTTTTGTTATTAATTTTAGTTTCATTTGGCTTTCTTTTTGAAATTTCCAACTCAGAATGGATAGCAATTCTTATTTGTTCAGCTTTTGTTTTATGTTTGGAAGCATTCAATTCAGCAATAGAAAAGTTGGCAGATGTAGTTCACAAAGAAATTCACCCTCAGATAAAAATAATTAAAGATGTCTGTGCCGCTGCAGTTTTAATCGCTGCACTTTTTTCAATTGTTGTTGCCCTAATTATTTTTATCCCAAAAATTTTAAGTTTATTTGCTTAGTTTTTAAAGAAAAAACAAGATATTCTTCAAAATTACTATCTTCGCATTAATGTTACGTTTATTTTTAGGAAATCAACTTTTTGTATTGTTTTTAATACCATTTTTGGTGTTTGCTTACTTGTTTTGCAATCACTCGATTGGTTATTTTGAATATACAACAAGTTTAGATTTAGGTTTTTGGGGACTTGTAAAAGTAAAAGAAATTGCCAATTATTTGCCATGGTTGAGTGGGATTTTAATTTGTCTAAATGCCTATATTTTAAACTATTTTTTTAATTCAAATGGCTTTTATGAAAAAAATAGTTACATCGTTTCTTTATTGTACGTAATTCTTTTAAGTTACTATAGATCATTTTATTACGCCGATGGATTGTTGCTTGCTCAAACATTTATCTTATTGGCAATTATGCTTATTTTTAAATTAGAATACAATTCTGACGGAAGAAAAATCTCTTTTAATTTTGGTTTTTTCTTCGGTATTGCAGTTACTTTCCATCCAGCTTTAATTTTCATTTTACCTTTTTTATGGATAATGATGACTCGAATTAGACCTTTCGTTTTTCGAGAAATTATTTTAGTGCTTTTCGGAATGATTATTCCAATTTTGTATTCTTTGTTGTTAGCGTTTTATGTAAACAAAGAAATAAACTTTAATTTTATTGAATCGACAAAAAGATATTCACAAAAAGAACTGATATTTTTGGTTTCACTTGTACTTTTTGCGCTACTTTTATTAAGTTCATGGATTGGAATTAGAAATAAAACTGCAAAAAGTTCTATTCGATTCCGAAAAAACACACAAGTTTTATATTTATTTTTTTGGTTCTCCTTCGCTTTAGGAATTGTTGATTGGGTTTTTTATCAACAATATGAATGGTTTTGTTATAGCGTGATTCCAATAGCACTTTTTCTGCCTTTTTCCTATTTGAATGTAAAGTCTAAATTCATTCCGTATTTACTTTTTTATTCGATTTTTATTTTTTCTGTTATTAAGTTTTTTATATAAAATCGATTTACTGCTTTAATTTTACTTACTTTTGTGAGCAATTATTGAAAGTTAAATAACATGAAATTTGGAGTTGTAACCTTTCCCGGTTCAAATTGTGACGAAGACATGATATATGTTTTGGAAACTAAATTAGGTCAAAAAGTTGAAAAACTATGGCACAAAGATTCAGACCTTAAAGGTGCTGATTTTATTGTTCTTCCAGGTGGTTTTTCTTATGGAGATTACTTACGTTCAGGTGCAATTGCTAAACTTTCGCCAATCATGGGTGAAGTTATTAGACATGCAAACAAAGGAGGTTATGTAATGGGAATTTGTAATGGATTTCAAATCTTAACAGAATCTGGACTTTTAGAAGGTGCTCTTTTGCATAATAATACACAAAAATTTATTTGTAAAAATGTTCATTTAAAAGCAGCAAATAATTCGAGTGCAATCACAAAAGGATTGAGTTTAGAGAAGTCTTTTAAGATTCCAATCGCTCATGGTGAAGGAAGATTTTACGCTCCGCAAAATACAAT
>CAMBRH010000358.1 GCA_945870115.1 Chitinophaga pinensis
TCTAGTTATGCTTCAGCTCCATTTTTTGATTATTATGGAATGGAAATTCAAGAATTATTGGAATTTGAATGCGATAATTTACTCGAATTTAATTTGAATATTCACAAGAGAATTTGTTCATGGCTTGATTTAGATTTTTTAGTAAATGAAAAGCAAAGTTTCAATTTAACAAGCGAATATTTTCCTTTAAAAGATGAAAACGAAATAGAAAAAGATTTTAGAAATACTTTCACTTTTCAAAATTCTGATTGTGATTATTCGTATCAACAAGTTTTTTCTGAAAAAGAAAATTTTATTTCAGATTTATCTATTCTAGATGCAATTTTGAATTTAGGACCGATGGCTCGGAAATTGTTGTTGTGAATTAGTTTCGTCGGAATTTCTCCGCAACACAAACCAAATTCCACAAAGCTCTTGCTCCAACATTTGCATCCCAATCACTGTCTTCAGAAGTTCCAACTTCATTTAAGTCAAAACCAACAATCTTTTTTCCAGATTTAATAAATTCAAAAAACAAATAATTGATGTCTTCCAATTCGAAACCTCCTGCAACTGGAGTTCCAGTATTTGGACATAAATATGGCTTTAGTCCATCGATATCGAAGGAAATGTAAACATTTTCAGGTAAACTATGAATTATTTTTTGAACTAAATAAGCCCACGTTTTTCCATTGTATAAATCTTCTTTAATGTCCCAATCGAAGAAAGTTTTTACTCTTCCTTTTGAATTTTCGATTAAATCAATTTCATCTTGGCAAATATCGCGAATTCCAACTTGAACTAAACGTTCCATATTCGGACAATTTTTCAAGACATTAAACATGATACTCGCATGAGATTGCTCAAATCCTTCATAGGCTTCACGTAAATCTGCGTGAGCATCAATTTGTAAAATCCCAAAAGAATTTCCTTGAGAATCAATTGCTTCCAACAAACCGAGTGGGGTAGAGTGTTCGCCTCCAAGCACTGCAGGAATTTTTCCTTGCTGAATTAAGTTGATTGCTTTTTCTTTTAAATTTGCTTTTAAAGCATTTTGTGCTTCGTTAATTTCCTTTACAACTTCTTGAAAATGAACGTTATTTTCAATATTTCCTCCGTTTTCAAGAAAATCGATGTATTCAATTGCTGAAACACATAATTCTGAATTAATTTTTCTCCATTCTTCCGAAATTTCAGTCATGAAAACCTTCGTTTCAAAGGCTTTTTCCAATTTTGGGTGGTAAAAATCCAATTGCGTTGAAGCATCCAAAATTGCTTTTGGACCATCGCTTGTTCCTTTTCCATAAGAAGCGGTTGCGTCCCAAGGAATTGGAATGATTACGATATTTGCTTCGTTTTCTGTAACTGGAAAACCGAAAATATTTCCGTTGGCAATACCAACACCGTTTGGATCGAAAGACATAAAAATAATGAATTATGAATAATAAATTATGAATCGGAGCGAAAATCGGGTTTCTCCCCTTGAGGGGAGATTAAGTGGGGTGACAAAATGTTAAGTTAATAATAAAATGTCACCCACCTCAGTCCTCTTTGCGCTTACGCTTAATCTTCAAAAACTAAGTTTTTTCTTCTCAAGGGAGGAAGACTAAATTTATTTCAATAAAGTTTTAACAAAATTAGGAGTAGCAAAACTTCCTTTGTGGATATCTGAATTGTAATATCTCAAACCTTTAGCATCAACAAAAGCATCAATTTCTTCTGCTCTTTCGATGTTTTTCGGTAAAGTATCACCTTTAATTCCATATTGGAAACTCCACATTCCTGTTGGATAAGTTGGTACAAAGAATAAAGAAACTGGTGCTTTATCTTTTCCAAAAATTCCTTGTAAAGTGAAATTTAATTCAGCAAATGCCTTTTCGTTAAACTTTGGAGATTCTCCTTGTGCAATTAAGATTCCATCTGCTTTAAGTGAATTGTAACAGTTTTTGTAGAAAGAAACTGAGAATAATCCTTCAGCTGGACCAACTGGATCTGAACCGTCAACAATGATTATATCGTAGGTATTTGGAGCTGCATTTTGAATAAACGCAATTCCATCGTCAACCAATAATTCTAATTTTGGATTGTCAAAAGCTGCAGCGATATTTGGTAAAAATTCTTTACAAGATTTAATTACCTCTCCATCAATTTCAACCATGGTAACTTTTTCTACACCTTCGTGACGTAAAATTTCTCTTACAGTTCCACCGTCGCCACCACCGATAACCAAAATATTTTTTGGATTTGGGTGTGTAAACATCGCAGGATGAGAAATCATTTCGTGGTAATGAAATTCGTCTTTTTCTGTTGTCATGACCATATCGTCAAGTGTCAACATTTTTCCGTATTTATATGATTCTAAGATTCTTACTCTTTGAAAAGGAGATTGCACATCGTAGAAAACTTCACCTGTAAAACGCAAAGAAAGCGCTTGATCTTCGTCTTTATCTGTGAACCAAACATTGCGTGTGTACATTTCTGGATTTCTCCATTCAGCAGCTTTTTCTCTCATCGAAGAAATATCAAAGTCAGTTCTTGTTAAAAGTTGAACTGCTCCACGTTTCATTTCAATCGCTGAATATTGTTTTGCACCAAATTTTTCTTTCAAAAAATCGAAAGAAATCCAAGCATCCATTTCACCACAAGTAAATAAATCTACTGCTGCGTAACCGTATTCTGGCCAAGTGTGGATTGCTAAATGACTTTCTTGAATTACTACCACACCTGATACTCCATAGGGAGAAAAATGGTGGAAAGTAGAATTTATAACCGTTGCTCCTGCTTTTTGTGCAGCTCCAACCATATCGCGCTCAATCGATGAAACATCGTTCATGATGTGCGGATCACAACCCATAAATTCAACTAGAATATGGTTTCCTAAGGCATTACTCATTTCTTTTCTGAGGTATTAATTTATTAAGCCGCAAAATTAGTAAAAAGTTGGGAAATATGTGTTATGTTTTTGTTACAATTAATATTTTGGTAATGTGAGTGGAATTGGAGGATTTTTTGTTATGTTTGTTGAATATAAATATATAAAAGCAAATAAAAATCAATGAAAATACTTTTACAGTTTTTTCAATCTATAATGTTTAAAAAAGAAAATTTAAAAAGATATGATGAAGGCTGATTGGGAAAACTTTAATCCATTAAATAATATTTTTGAATTAGGAAATTTGAAAGATTCAATTGGATCTGGATGGTCTGTCGATAATCCTAAATATTCTTGTCTTCAACCTGGTTTTTTGAAAATCCCAATTGAAAAATACAATCTTTACAGAGGTGGTTATCATTC
>CAMBRH010000359.1 GCA_945870115.1 Chitinophaga pinensis
CTATAAATTCATTGTTCTCGATGATATTCGTTGTGAAATTATTGTTTGGAAAACGATTTTGCCTGAATACAATTTCACTTTTTAATTCTAGTACTAATTTTTTCCATTCATTTTTTGAGAATTTAATTTTGTTATTAATGCTTAATGGCGGCATATCAATCAAAGGTTGGCTTTCGGTAATGTCCTTCCCATTTACATAAGCACAAGAAAATAAATGCTCCCATTGATTTGTAATATTCCAGTGGGTTTGAATATCAATTCCCGAAAGCCTGGCATTTGTTTGTTGGTATTCCCAAACTGGAAAAGCACCACGAATCGTAGTTTCAAATCCTACAGGTTTTAGAAACATATAGTTTCGAATTCTATTGATGTATGGATTGATTTCTAAAGAAAAACGATTCCATTTTTTTTGAATTGTGATTGCTAATTTTGTTGCTTGTTCTTTGTCTAAGCTTAAATCTCCTAATTCAATAACGCCAGTCGAATGATGAAGTCCATCACTAAAAAACTCAGATGGATTTGGATTTCGTGAAGCAGTACTTATGTTCATATAAAAATTGTATTCGCTATCAAATTCTTTACGAAATCCAATACTGCCCGAAAAATTATTGAAGACGAAATGCGGTTTTGTAAGCCATTGTCCGCCAAAATCACCTACGATAAAATCTGAAAACTCGTTCGTGTAGCCTCTTTCATCCCATCTGGATTTTAGATAGTATTTTGTTGCTTGTGTTTTTGAAAAATCATATCTCAATCCCGCATCAATTGAAAAATTATCTGAAAAATCACGATTAACAATGCCGTAAACCCCAAAATCGGTTTTGTCAAAATTGGGGATTAATGGTCTAATTCCAGTTGCAGGATTTGCAAAATTATTTTGAATTGAAGCTGCAAAACCTGATTTTATCGACCAATCGTGAAGGTTTCTCTTGTAGTCAATATTTATAGAATGGGTATTTAACTCTAAATCCAAAGCGGCAATGTTGTTGTAATTAGCTCTACGAACATCAAATTCAAGTCTTTTATTCAGCTGAAATGAATATTGCAATGCTATTGATGTCATTTCATTGAAATGGTAATTAAAATTTAATTTTGCAACGTGGTGTTGAACATCTTGTTTGGGATTTTTAATATTGTAAGTAAAATCATTAATAATAGAAGGAACTTGATTGTTGATTGAATTATACAAATCGTTCACATTTCCTGTATGAGAAGCGCTTAATATTCCAATCACGGATTTGTAATAACTATAGAATGAAGTCATATCATAGTTTTCCCCTGTGAATTTAATATCCCCAGAAAAGTTAGCTTCCCGATTGCCTGTATTTGATAACACATAATCTGGAGCCTCTTTATCGCCAATATATTTTAATGTTGATAATGCATTCCAACTCAAACCACGCCTCTTGCTTTTATGAATACTTGAACTCACGGAGCCTCCATTACCATTTGAATCAAAATTTAAGATTGTTTTCCCAAAAAGCGTGTCGTTTTTTACAGAAATAGGTTCAATGATAACGATACCACCTAAAGCGTTTCCGCTATATTGCAAAGCTGATGCTCCTTTAATAACAGTAATTTTTCCTGCCGCATTAATATCAAAATTTGGCGCGTGGTCTGTTCCCCATTCTTGATCTTCTAATCTTACATTGTTGCTAATTACCGAAACTCTACTACCGTACAAACCGTTAATAATGGGTTTAACCACTATGCTTCCAGACTTTAAACTAGAAACCCCAGCAACTTCTTTCAAAGCGTCGCCTAATGTTTGATTACTATATTTTTCGATTGTTTCTAATTTTATCTTTTGTTCAAACACCGATTTATTCAAGGCTAAACTTTTTTGTTTTATCAAAACCTCTTGTAGCGTTGCTGTATTTAACTTTAAATAAAAAACCAGTTTTAAATCGTTTTTAACCGTTAGAATTGTGTCAATTGATTGGTATCCAACATACGAAATATGAATTGTCGTATTTCCAGAAGGTACATTTTTAAAAACAAAATTTCCATCCAAATCAGTAGAAACCGTTTTTTTTCCAATATGAACGTGGGCGCTAGTTAGCGGAGTTTCTCCTTGTGTCAAAGTTTTTCCAATTATTGTATTTTGAGAAAACACATTAGTGCAAAACAAAACAAGAAGAGAAAAAACGAGATAGTTTTTCAGCATGATTTTTTGTTAAAATATAATAAAGACGAATCATAATAAATTTGATTTAAAATGATTTGTTATTTTATGAATATACTTTAAACTGTAGGAGGAGCACGAAGCGCAAAAAGACTTCCTTTAAATAATGGAGTTATTTCTTCAGTGCAAATTAAGGAAGAACAGGATATTATCTGGTTTATTTTAAATTGAAAACAGGAAAATTTAGCTGTGGCAAAAGGGCTGAATGTGACTTCACAAGTTAAACATTTCTCAAAATCATGATGGTGTGTTAATTGAGTACCTAAAGATGGCTTGTGGAAACATTTTTTATTAGAAATTTGTTTTGATAAATGTTCATAGCTATGTACCGATTGAAATAGTGTTAGAAACAATATTAAAATCCCTAATAAAAAATTTATAATAACAAACTTATTTTTCATCTAATACAAATATAATAATAATTTAATTAATATTCTCAATAACAAGCAAATTCATTGCCTTTTCGAGTTGCCGTTAATACTAAACATTTTATCCCAAAATTATTTTTTGAGCAAACCCTACTCGTGGAAATCAATTTCGGCTCCTACTTCTGAATATTGTCTTGGAATGGGAAACGAATCTGTATTAGTAAACAAACTATCTTGTAAGTTCTTAATTTCAGTAGTGTTACAAAGACATTTTTCTAATTCAGAGCGAATATCATTTTCATTCAAATTAATTCCAATAAAAACAATTTCATTCATTCTGTCTCCAAACTCAATTGTCCAACGTTCTTCAATAATATCCTGATTGTCAACAAAATTTTGAAATTTAATTCGTTCGGAAAAAGGCATACTCGCCCACCAAACTCCGGCTCCTTCGGCTTTTGACGATCCGCCAGCTTGACTCCAGTTTATGGCTTGAGCGGGTCTTGATGCCAGCCAAAACAAACCTTTGCTTCGAATTACGGTGTTTGTAAAAGTATTGTTTATAAAATTCCAAAAACGCTCTGGATGAAACGGTTTTTGGTCACGAAATACGAACGACGAAATCCCATATTCTTCGGTTTCTGGAGTGTGAATGCCTTCAAGTTCTTGAATCCAACCCGCCGATGTTTCGGCTTCTTCATAATTGAATAAACCT
>CAMBRH010000360.1 GCA_945870115.1 Chitinophaga pinensis
CATCAAAACTTGCTACACTTGCATCTGCTTGCATGAAAATAGCATTTTCCTTACTTGCAATTGTAAGATCACACACAACGTGCAAACTATGTCCACCGCCAACTGCCCATCCTGGAACAACAGCAATCACAACTTTATTCATAAATCGAATTTGTCTTTGTACATCTAAAATGTTAAATCTATTTATTCCATCTTCGCCTTTATAACCAGTTGTTGAGCGAACTCGTTGATCTCCACCAGAACAAAAAGCCCAAACAGCATCTTTTGGGGATGGACCTTCAGCAGATAATAAAACAACACCAATTTCTTGACTTTCATGACAGAAAATTAATGCTTCTTGCAATTCAGAAACAGTTTTTGGACGAAAAGCATTGCGACATTCAGGTCGGTTAAATGCTATTCGAGCAACCCCTTCAGAGTATTTAAAAGTTATATCTGTAAATTCTTTTATAGTTGACCAATTTCTTGCTGACATACTTGATTATTTTGAGCAAAAATAAGCATATTTTATGGGTAAAAAAAAGTCCTTATCAATTTTTACATGATAAGGACTTATATAAGATTTTGTGAATTTTTCTTTTATACCGATTATGTTTTCAATATAGTCCAATGAATTGAACTATTTTCAAACTATATCGGCATTTTACAGTTTACTGATTGGACTAAAATAAAAATGTGCTTGGGTATTATCTAAAAATATTCAAGAATCCATGTCTTTCAAATTCAATACCAGTCAATAAATTTATTCCTGTAATTGACCATTGATAAATTCCAGCTTGAACTAATTCATCACCGAAAGTACCATCCCAACCAATTGAAGGATCGTGACTTTCATAAATTAATTCTCCCCATCTGTTATAAAGTAACAAGGTGAAATTTTGTAAGTCAATTCCGTTAGTTGAAATAATCCATGTATTATTAAACTCATCTCCATTTGGTGTAAAAGAATTTGGAATATACATGGTCATTTCATTTTGAACAAGGATCGTTTTAGTGATAGAATCTCTACAGCCATAAAAATTTTCTACGAATAAGGTAACATTATAATCTCCCTCTTGAGCTAAAGGATATTTTGCACTAGCATCTTCAGTTGTCGCTGTATCAACTTCAGCCATTGGCATATACCAAGAACTTTTCACAACATCTTGAGAACTAACATTGATCAACGTTACTTCCGGATTCATTGAACTAACAACATCCGGATTTACAGCAAAATTAGCCGTTGGGTTTGGATGAATCTCAAGCATATTTGTGAACGCATTGTTATAGACGCA
Organism: Chitinophaga pinensis; assembly: GCA_945870115.1. Classification (GTDB taxonomy): domain Bacteria; phylum Bacteroidota; class Bacteroidia; order Flavobacteriales_D; family Crocinitomicaceae; genus M2408. The sequence continues at coordinate 1,275 of CAMBRH010000360.1, forward strand.
ACCGATTAATGAAACCGTTGTCATTGTCAAACTATAAGATTTAATACTATCATATTGATGTATAAAACTAGTTTGTGAAGCTGGAATCATTAAGCTATCCCCATCTCCGAAGGTCACTAAAGAGGCAAATGCATTTGGACTAGCAGTAATATCAGTAAATGTACTTATTTCACCTAAGCAGATATCTGGATCTGATATTGAAAGTAAAGGTAAAATATTTTGATCAAATTCGACAACTGTGCACTCTGTCACACTTGTAGAGCCACATTGTTCGGTTAATGTAACACAATAGTTATTGAATGGATTTTGCGGAATTACATCAACTGATTGTAGTTGATCTACAACTGTACCATTTAAAGTCCAAGTATAAATATAAGGTGAACTTCCACCGGAAGCATTTACAGTTAATTTAGATGTATCACCTACACAAATTACAGATGGTGGAGTGATAAAAGTTATCGCTAATGAATCAGGGTCATTCACAAAAACTAGAGTATCAACTTGACAACTTGGTGAACCGAACATCGATATTAAATGAAAACCTTCGTTTAAACCTCCTATTATTGCTGGTGATTGAATTAATTGAGGAACGGAACCATTAACAGAAAAAGAGCTAAAATTCGTTCCTGTGATTTCGGCGCTTCCATTAAATGCATTCACACAAGTTGCATCGTTAATAACTACATTTGTAATTGTTGGTGTAAATTTATTTACAGTAATTGTTGCAGAACCCGTACAACCGCCGGCATTAAGAGAATAAACATAATCTCCTTCAAGCATTGTTACTGGGTCAATAGGCATCACTATTGGACTTAAATTTGGATCAATCCACACGCCATTTGGATTAGCACCTGGTCCTAAATAGGTGAAAAGATTTTCCATTTGAGTTGTTTGGCAAATTGAAACAGTGGAATCTTGACCTACATAAGAATTTGGCAATACAGTAATATTCATTACAGCAGTAGCATTACAAAGTGGATGCGCAGTAGGATAAACATTTACACTTACTGAAATATCATTTTGAATAAAAACTTCGGGGTTAGTTGAATTTACTAAGGTATCAAAAAATCCAGCTGGTGACCATGTGAAAGAAACTGGTTCTGGAAAAGACAATCCAACAGATATAATATTTGGAGTTGTACTAATTGGTGCATTTGCGGTATAAATTACTGTTCCAGAACAATCAAGTATTTCATAAGAACATTCGAATAGAAAACTACCACCATCGTCAAAAACAAAAGATAAATTATCGCCAAAACTAACAGGAATTGTAAATTGTTCAAAATCTCCTGGAGTATTATCAACCGTATAGGTGGTAGTAACTCCATTTTTAGTCATCAATAAATTGTTTCCATTCCAACTATCTCCAAAAGAGTCATAAAGCTTTAATGTATAATTGCAAGGAGGAAAGTCAACTAAAGATAACAGATTTCCAGCACATATTGCTGTATCTACTAATGTAATTGGTAAGGTAAATTCTGTTACATCAATATTAAAAGTTGTATCATTTGAACATCCAAAATTATTTACCACTGTATATTGATAAGTATATGTTCCAGCCGCAGTTGGAGTAATTAACATAGTATCTCCACTTAAGGTTAAATTCGATGCAAATGTTGCAGGAAATGTCCAATAGGAAGAATCCAAATTTGAACTATGTTCTGGAGTAAATTCAACAACATCAGGATACATTGAAGGATCCAGATTTAAAGCAAAACTAAAAACGGTACCATCATCTGCTGCCCAATTATCAACAACAGTCAAGGTCCAAACACCATTTGCTGGACATCCAACTAACCCACCTAAAGACATTACGGGCTCATAATTTCCTCCCGGAATTGTACCCCCATTTCCATTAGCCCATTCTACCCATGTTGTTGTTGCTGTAGGCGTAAAACAATAAGAATAAGGTACACCTTGAGTGGTTGGGTCAGTACAGTCAACATTGTCTTCTTGTATTGGTT
>CAMBRH010000361.1 GCA_945870115.1 Chitinophaga pinensis
AAATAGTAAAATGTAAAGTCATTAAGAAAAAATTCTAAAACGTGTGGTCATAGTATCCTGATGTCCTAATATCTTGACGTCCAAATCTAAACCTTAAAAGGCAAACGATTAATTATCGATCTTCCCAAGGTAATTCCATCTGCATATTGCAATTCAGTTCCAACCGAAACTCCGCGAGAAAGCGTAGAAATTTCGATTCCAAATGGATTGATTTTTTTGTACAAATAAAAATTTGTTGTGTCGCCTTCCATCGTGGAACTCAAAGCGAAAATCACTTCTTTCACTTCTCCAGCTTCAATTTTCTGAATCAAACTTGGAATATTCAAATCTGAAGGACCGATTCCATCCATTGGAGAAATGATTCCGCCTAAAACATGATAAATTCCATTAAAAGTTGCGGTTTCTTCGATTGCAAGAACATCGCGAATATCTTCTACGACGCAAATCATTGTCTTGTTTCGTTTGTCAGAAGTACAAATTGCACAAAATTCAAAATCAGAAATATTTCCGCAAGAGGAGCATTTTTTCACATTATCTTTCAAAGCAATAAATGCTTGAGCAAAATTTTCTATTTCTTCAGGTTTCTGCTTCAACAAATGAATTGCCAACCTCAAAGCAGAACGATTTCCTACTCCAGGCAATTTTGCAAGTTGTTCAACAGCTTTTTCTAAATAAACGGATGGAATTTTCACGGTGCAAAAGTACGAATTAAAAATAAATTCCTAATTTTGCAGAAAAATTAATTGATGAAACCCCCTTTTGAAATAATTGAATTTACTTTTGCTGGCTTACATTTACAAGAACCAGGCGCATTAGTTTCAAATTGGGCGATAACAGCTTTTAGTTTATATGCTTACAAATCAATTAATTGGTCAGATTCACCAGCCTCATCTGCGTTCAAAAAATTCTATTTAGTTTTAGCAATTTCAACCTTTTTGAGTGGTTTTGGTCATGTATTATTTCAATATTTTGGTGTTTTTGGAAAATATCCCGCTTGGATTTTAGCTGTAACTTCTGGCTACTATATTTCAACTGGAATTTTGTATTATTGGAGAAGTCACAAATCATATAAATTATTGAAGTATTTTTTAATAACAAAATCAATTGTTTTACTGACTTTAAGTCTATTAAATCAAACATTTGTTTTCATTGCGATTGATTCAATCCTGACTTATTTGCTATATTGTGGTTATTTAGCAGGAAGAATGTGGGCAAAAAATAATTTAGACATGCAATATTTTGTCTATGGAATTGTTGTTTTAATTCCTTCAGCATTTATTTTTTTAATGAATATTAATTTACATAAATACCTAAATAGAGACGATTTAAGTCATTTATTAATGCTAATTTGCATTATTCTTTTTTATTATGGAGTAAGAAAAATGAATTTAAGGTATTTGAATAAATAATTTATAGTCCAAAGGTTACTGAAGCTTATCAGTTGTTCAGAATAAACGTTTTAATTTTGATAATTTTCAAATTTCAAAAATTACATCTCAACACCACTTTTAAGCATTACAAAAATTAAAGTGAATTCAAAAAATCATGCGTAGAAACATCAGCATTATTTAAATTCAACTTTTTTCTGATTCTAAATCTTGCGGTTTTTATAGTTTCGAAGGTATTATTTCTTATAGTTGCAATCTCTTTAATTGATAAATCTAATTTTATCAAACCACAAAGTTCCAAGTCGGATTTAGAAAGAGTAGGAAATTTTTCTTTTAATTGGTCGTAAAAATGTTCGTTATTTTCAAGAACTTTATCCTGTAATCCTAAATTGTTTTTATCAATTGTCAACTGATCCTTGAGATAAGATATGCTTTCACTTAAACCTATTGAAATCTTATCCATGTTTGTTGTTTTGAGCAAGTCTTTAAGTTTTGATGTAATCACTAAAATCAACTCCGTTTTTCGTGCTGAAATTATTGCAGTATCAACGATATTTTTATTTTTCCACTCAATTTTCTTTTCGAGGAACTGTTTTTCAAGTTCGCTTATTTCTTTTTCTTTTTCAAATCTTTTCTGTTCCAGAAGTAAAATTGCGCTTTTGTTAAGTAACTCATTTTTCCGTTTTTTGACTAAAATAATTAATCCAACTATGATTAAGAATGAAATAACAAAAATTGAAAAATAAGTAATATTCCTTTTTTTAATATTTGCGTTTACAGCATTTAATTTTTCTTGAGTTAATACTAAATTCAATTTATCAATGTTGTTTTCAAATATTCTATTCATCTCAAAGAGCCTCGTTTCACTGCCTAAGGAATCGATATAATGCTTCTTGTTTTGAAATAACCTACTATAAATGAGTGCTTTTTTTATTTCACTTTTTTGTTCATAAATTCGAGAAAGAAAATCATACTCATCTATAAATTTTTCTTCTAAATTAAATTCTTCGATGAGTTCAATTTCTTTTAAAATGATTTGTTCTGCTAAGTCAATATTTCCCTTTAATTGATGCGCTCTAGCAATAGTCGACAAACTTGAGATTTTGCCATCAAATAAATTTGTCTGGTCAAATAAATCCAACGATTTTTGTGCATAATAAAGTGCCGAATCAGCTTGATTTTTGTTTAGGAATAGTTTTGATAAAGTATTGTAATTAATTTGAAGATAACATGACTTTTTCTGACTTTTCCTCTTTTTATTTTGTACCAAAGCAATTGTTTTACGCACAAAATAAAAAGAGGAATCTGTTTTACCGACATTTTTTAAATAATTTGCCATACTGCTATAAGCAGCTATTTTATTTTCAACTTCATTGCTCTTTTCTGCTAAAATCAATAATTTTCGATAACATTTCCCAGATTCACTGAGCATTTCTCGATGCAAATACATATTCCCCAAACCTAAATAACTTTTTATTTTTTGAGAATCATTTTCTGATTTTAGGGCAATATTCATCGACTCTTGATAAAACTTTTGAGAATATGAATATAAACCCATATCTTCATAAGCTAAACCTTTGAAATAATAAATCAAATGGAGATTCTCTGTTTTTTTTTCGCATTTTAGTAGGGAATCTGCTATGTTAATAATCAAGAATCTAGGGAAATTTTGATCATTCACCATTTTTTCCAAGTCATATAGTGATTTCTGGTTTTGAGCACAAAGAAATTGCTTATTCAAGAGAAAAAAGAGAATCAAAATCAAGGAATTTTTTACCATAAACCAATTTGACATAAGCTTTATTAATTAGTGTGAAAACTATTTTATTGTAGTACCAA
>CAMBRH010000362.1 GCA_945870115.1 Chitinophaga pinensis
TAAATACCGCTGTGACGAAACAATTGATGCGAATGGAAAAGAAATTTATCCTGGATTCACAGATTCTCATGGACATTTATTGAGTTTGATAGACCAAAAATTAAATTTAGATTTGCGAGAAACAAAATCCTTTGACGAAGTTTTATTAAAAGTAGAAAAATATGTAGCTAAGTCAACAAGAAAATTTATTGTAGCACGCGGTTGGGATCAATCTTTGTGGTCTTCGAATGAATTCCCGAATAACGAAAAATTAAATAAATTATTTCCAAATATTCCTGTTCTATTGATTCGTGTCGATGGACATGCAGCTTTAGTAAATGATTGTTTGATGAAAAAAGCGAAACTTTCAAAAGATTCTAAAATCGATGGAGGTAAAGTTATTGTCGTAAACAACATCGAAACTGGATTAATCTTGGATAATGCGATTAATGAAGTGACAAAATTAATTTCTCCATTTTCGCTAAAAGAAAAACAAGAAACTTTACTTGAAATTCAAGAAGAATTATTTCAATTTGGAATAACTTCCGTTCATGAGGCTGGTATAAATTTTGAAGACATTCAACTTTTTGAAAGTTTGATTAAAAGCAGAAAATTAAATTTGAATGTTTACGCCATGCTATATCCAACGGCGAAAAATAAAGATTTTGCCAAAAAAAATGGACATTACCTAAATGAAAATTTAAGTATCAGAAGTTTTAAAGTTGTAGGTGATGGATCTCTCGGGTCAAGAGGAGCTTGCTTGAAAAAAGCATATTCAGACGACCAGCATTCTCATGGGTTTTTATTGACAACTTTAGCTGATTTTAAAGATATTTCTGTTTTTTGCAGGAAAGTTAATTATCAAATGAATACGCATGCAATTGGTGATTCAACAAACAAAATTGTCTTGGATATTATTGCTGAAACATTCAAATATAAAAAAGACCATCGCTGGAGAATAGAACATGCTCAAGTTTTGGATTTAATGGATATTGAAAAATTGACTTTATACGGAGCTTTTCCATCTGTGCAGCCGACTCATGCAGTTAGCGATCAACGTTGGGCAGAAAATCGAATAGGAAAAGACAGATTAAAAGGAGCGTATGCATACAAATCAATTTTGGAAAAAACAGGAAATTTCGCTTTAGGAACAGATTTCCCTGTAGAATCCTTTGATCCATTTTTGACGATCCACGCTGCAGTTCAAAGAAAAAATGCTCAGAATTTACCTAAAAATGGGTTTTTAATGAATGAAGCAATTTCATTGAAAGATTGTATTCAAGGAATGACGCTTTGGCCAGCTTTTGCTTGTTTTCAAGAACAAAAATCGGGTTCATTAGAAAAAGGGAAATATGCAACTTTTTTCATCGCAGATTTTCCAATACGTTCTAATCCAACTTTTCAACAAAATTTTGCGTTTATGACTTTCATAAAAGGAAAAAAGGTTTACTCTGCCGAATAAACCTTTTTTCAAAACAAAAACAATTATAAGTCTTTTTAAAACCAGATAAAATGTGACTTATGTATTCTTTTAAAACAAAACTAAAATCATATAATAAAAAAGCTGCAAGACAAATTTATTTTATGCTCCTAATTCCTTTACTTAAACACAAAATTCGTTTAAAAGTTACAGATAATTGAGGGCAAATGAATATTTGTGACTTCACAATGAATAAATCAATGTTTTGAATGATAATTTATTTTTTAGAGTGAGTTATTGAAAATTATTATTATTTTTAGGCTTTATCTTTATAAAAATCGATTTAGTCAGACCTATTCTACATGTCATCTAATTTAATATAGATTTTTTAAGGAAAAATAATGATTGTTTAATATAATTTATAAATTTATGAAGCTTGAAACTAAAGAATCTATGAAAAGACTATTTGATATTCCTTATCATCAGTTAGAACATTTTCCAAATCCAAAAATGTTTTCTACAAAAATAAATGGAGAATGGATTCCAATCTCTACAAAAGATTTTTTACAATCTGTAAATGAATATTCCAGAGCATTAGTCGGTTTTGGAATTAAGCCTAACGATAAAGTTGCCATCGTTTCGAGTAATCGCTTTGAATGGAACATGATGGACTTAGCAATTTTACAAATTGGGGCAATTGTGGTTCCAGTTTACCCAAATATTGCAACGAAAGATTATCTGTATATTTTTAATGATGCTCAAATTAAACTTTGTTTTTGTGGTAATGAAGAATTATTTACAAAAATATCCAGTATAAAAAATGATATTCCAAGTTTGGAAAAAATTGTTTGTTTTGATGAAGCTGAAAAGGTAGAACATTTTTCAAATTTACTGATATTAAATGCAGAAGTGGATCAAAAAACTGTTGAAGAACTTAAGGCAAATGTTCGAAATTTGGATTTAGCAACGATTATTTATACTTCAGGAACAACTGGAAACCCGAAAGGAGTGATGTTATCACATAATAATATTATTTCTAATGTTTTGGCTTGTGTTGAACGAATTCCTGCAGATCATAATTCTCGTGTTTTGACATTCTTACCTGCATGCCATGTATATGAGCGCATGTTACATTATTTATACATGTATTTAGGTTGTGCGATTTATTTTGCAGAATCAATGGATACAATTGGCGATAATATCCGAGAAGTAAAGCCACACGTTTTCACTGCAGTTCCGCGTTTGTTGGAAAAAATATTTGAAAAAATAATGGCTAAAGGTGATGCTTTAACTGGAATAAAACGTAAATTATTTTTCTGGGCTATAAAATTAGCGGAAGAATACGATTTTAAAGGAAAATCAGCTTGGTATTGCTTTAAATTAAAAATTGCACGAAAGTTAATTTTCTCTAAGTGGCAAGAAGCTCTTGGTGGACACACTACTGCTGTTGCGTCAGGAAGTGCAGCTTTACAACCTCGTTTGGCAAGAATATTTCTTGCAGCTGGAATTCCGATTTTGGAAGGTTATGGTTTGACGGAAACTTCTCCTGTTGTTTCAGTGAATTGCTTCAAAAAAGGAATTAAAATTGGAACCGTTGGAACACTTTTAAATAATGTAAAAGTTAAATTTGGTGCTGATGGAGAAATCCTTGTAAAAGGTCCGAATGTGATGATGGGATATTATAATTTACCAGATAAAACTGCTGAAGATATAAATTCTGAAGGTTGGTTTCACACAGGTGATATTGGAGAAATGGTCGAAGAAAAGTTCTTGAAAATCACTGATAGAAAAAAGGAAATATTCAAAACTTCTGGAGG
>CAMBRH010000363.1 GCA_945870115.1 Chitinophaga pinensis
GCTCCAGATAATTACAAATCGGTAATATCAAATGATATTTTTACTGATGGAAAAATTTCAAAAGAAAATTACTTAGGAACAACAGTTGGTGGCGAAGTTTCTATTTACATTAAAGCCAGTGAAAAATTTGATTTTTTAACGGGTAGTGTATATGAAAGTTTAAAAATGAATCAATACAATTTACAGCGTAACTATCAAATTGTTGGTGATAGTTATAAAGGAAGTTTTTCAAATTATGATATGATTCCTTTTGATCAATTGGGTAAAAATCGTTTTATTTTCGCCTATTATTCTCAACTTAATTACCGTCATGAGAAATGGAATATTACTGCCGGTTTAAGGTATGATGATTACAGCGATTTTGGTCAATCTTTGAATCCAAGAGTCGGAGTTACTTATAAATTAAATCCAAAATTCAGATTAAAAGCTTTGGTAGGGAAAGCATTTAGAGCACCGACTTTTCAGGAATTATTTGATAACACAACAATTGGAAATGATTATGGCATAAAAGGTAATTTAAATTTATCAAACGAAAGCATCATTACTTATGAAATTGGAAGTGAAATTAATACCAAATCAATAATTATAAAATACAATGTTTTTTACATTGAAAATAAAGACTTAATTCGGGTCTATGATCCACATGGTGGAGGAAGTATTGGTTATTATGAAAATATAGGAAATACAGGAATATTTGGACATGAAGCTGAATTGATTTGGAAAATAAGTCCTTTGATTCAATTCAATGCAAATTTTTCACATTTTTTAAATAAATTTGAATGGAATATAGAAAAAGTGACCCAAGCGGATTATAAATTTTTTGAAAATCAGGTTTATTACAACCATGAATTAAGAAATATGCCAACAGTAAAGGTAAATACGGGGCTTCAATTTTCTTTTGAAAAAATAGGTGTTTTTCTTGGTTCCAATTTTGGTAATAATTCTCAAAATAATAAACGATTTTTTCTAGAGAAGAATCATTATGTAGAAATACCAATGTATGTTTTAGGTAATTTTAATGTTACATATAAGTTTTCTTCAAAGTTTCATATTTCGATTTCTGGAAATAATATTGGTGTAAAATACAGTGATCCTGATGAATCAACTAATATTAATGCTTTCGGTGAATTAGGACTTATTCAGCCAAAAGCAATGTATTTATTGAATTTAAAATATAATTTTTAACATATTATATTATGAAAAATCTACTTGTAATTTTTATTTTTTCAACCTTGTTTTTAGGATGTAGAAAATCGGATGAAAAACCAACGAATACAGATATTGGTTCCACAAATGTTGATTTATCTGCGGATGGAGATTTTGTTCGTAAGAAAGAAGCGGTTATAGCAAATTTTATTTGTGACGCTCTAAAGGTATATTATATTGATAAAGGTGAAACACTTGATTTTGTTTTTATAAATGGTGGAAATATTCGCTACAATGCGCAAATTAGACCAAATGGGATTTATCCAAAAGGAATTTTGACAGCTGAAATGATGGATGAAATGCTTCCTTTTCAAAACACAAGTTACATCGTTCAATTAACAGGAAATCAGCTGAAAGAAATTTTAGAAAGAGCGGTAGCACAATACCCTTTGCCAAAAGGACCTTTTATGCATTGCTCTAAAGAGTTTTCTTTTCAGATTGACACGCTAGCAAATCCACAAATATTAAATGTTGACCAAACAGCGATAGAAATTGCCGGAAACAGAATAGATTCTTTGAAATTCAATGGAAATTTGATTTCACCAAACGAAACTTTTAATGTCTTATTCTCTGACTACATTGCAGAAGGAAATGATGGATTTTTAACGCTAAAATATCTGAATCCTAATTTAAAAAAATATTTTGGAGATAATCAATCGAGTGCACTTAAAGATTTTGTATTATTGAATTCTCCAATCGAACCAAAATTGGAAGGAAGAATCATTTTTAAATGAAAATTAGAATTTATATAGCGTTTTTTTGTGTTTTCTCAATTGCATTGTTTGAAAATTTCCGTTTCTATTCATCACAAAATGAAGAATATGAGGTTAAGGCTGCCTTTATTTATAATTTTACAAAATACATAGATTGGGAAGATGAATCTATGCTTAATTCTTCAACATTTGTTATAGCTGTTTACAAGGAATCACCCCTGGAAAAGGAATTGCTTAAACTTTTGAACGCTAAAAAAGTAAAAAATAAAAAAATTGAAATCCTTCAAATTTTTGATCCAAGTGAAATACCAAAAGCACACATAGTTTTCTTACCTGAGAAAACCATTTCAAAAGATTTCAAAAGATTTCTTCAAAATGAAAATCTAAAATCTAGCCTTATAATTAGCGAAAAACAAGGGAGATTAGAGTTAGGCTCAGGAATAAATTTTGTAACGATTTCAAAAAACATAAAATTTGAAATTAACCTTAATTCGACCAAAAAAAACAAACTAAAAGTGAGTTCCCAATTATTAAAATTAGCAGAAAAAATCAAGCAATAAATGTTAAAATTGTTTTCTAACATATCAATCCACAAGAAGTTAATATTCATACAGTTAATGACAAGTTTTATTGTCGTGATTGTTTCTGCGATAATATATTTAGCACTCGATTTTTCTATTATGAAAGCAGATAAAATTAAATCTATCAAATCGATTTCTAAAGTTATCCGCACAAATACCATTTCACCTTTACTTTTTGATGATGCTGATGCCGCTGCAGAGACACTTTTGGATTTAAAATCAGATCCTGATATTATTAATGCCTATATTCTTGATGAAAAAGGAGAAGTTTTTGCAACTTATAATAAGAATACAAACCAAAAAGTAGATTTCATCAAATTCATGGATGTCAAATCTGCTGAGTCAAATACAAAAAAGGAAAAAAATAGTCTTTACTTTTTTAATAAAATCGAGCAACAAAATGAATTTTTAGGAACAGTTTGCATTAAAACAAGCCTAGATAATTTGTATAATCAGCTTTATAAAAAAATAAAGTGGACATTTTTAATCATTTTGGCAAGCATCATTTTATCTTTTATTTTTGCTTCAATCTTTCAAAAATATATTTCAAGACCAATTTTGAATTTAGTAGGCTTGATGGAAAAAGTTAGTAAAACTAAAGATTTTTCATTGAGATCAACCGAATATTCAAAAGATGAAATTGGTGTATTAACAAAAGAATTTAATCAATTGCTAGAGCAGATACAAAAGCATGATGATTATT
>CAMBRH010000364.1 GCA_945870115.1 Chitinophaga pinensis
TATGTCCCGTTGACTCTTTTAATCCATTTGTCATACCAATAGCAGTAATAACTGAATCAAAACTAAAAACAATATCAACTAAAACTATTTGCATAATTACAGCACTCAATTTACTTTTTGCTGACGCTGATTCTTCTTCTTCACCCGTAACAGCTTTGTGCATTTCAGTAGTTGACTTATAAATTAAGAATAAACCCCCAAGAAGAAGAACTAGACTTTGTCCCGTTAAATGAATTCCAAAAACAGAGAATAAGGGTTCAGTCATTCCCATTATCCATGATGCAACAGCCAGCAACACCAATCTTACAATTAATGCAAGTGACATACCTACATTTCGCGCATATCGTTTTTTCTCTCTTGGTAATTTATCAGTGATGATTGAAATAAAAATGATATTATCTATTCCTAATACAATCTCTAATAAAGATAAGATGAATAGATATAAAATTCCTTCTGGAGTTCCTAAAATTGCAAAAAATTCTAACATTGTTTTTTTCTACAAAAATAACTACTTATTTATGAATTAGATTAGTTTTTTGAAAAATATTAAAGAGAAAATTACATTTCACCCAATAAAACTCTAAATGTTTGGATGCCTTTTGTAGGATGAAAAATTTTAATTAGCAACATTCCTTTCAAATTTTCATTTATTTCAATTTCTTTTGATGTTTCATTCACTTCTTGGGAATAAATTTGTTTTCCCGTAATTTCAAAAACAGAAATTGTTGATCCTTGAGAAATATTCTTATTGAAATTTAAAATTATTTTATTTGTATTCTTTTTTATCTTCAAAATAGCTAATTCATTCCCCGCAATTGTTACTGACTTAATTTGCGAATAAGAAAAATCCCCATTAAAATCAACTTGTTTTAAACGGAAATAATAATAACCTTCTTTTATATCTTCAACTAAAAATGAATAATTGTTTTCGGTTGAAGTCGTACCATTTCCTTGAATTTTACCTTTGGAGACAAAATCTACACCATCTAATTCGGCCATTTCAACTTCAAAATAATCGTTATTTCTCTCAGAATAGGTTGACCAAGTAAGCTTTGCAGCTTTATTTTTTGATTCGATTTCGAAAGATTTGTAATCGAGAGGAAGAACAATAATTGTACAAGTATTTAATGCCCCAGCTATTGCAGGAGTTCTGTAAGTAGTCTCAGTTGGGTATTCTGTATCTTGGAATGCATAATCGTTATTATAAACCACATAATTTCCCTCGCCAAATGTTGTATTTCCAGCAGAATAATTATACCTAGTGCGGTAGGTAACTCCGTCTGTGCCCACCACAACTAAATCAAAATCTGATGCACTGCTATTGGAAAAATTCCCGCCGGTCATCCAACCATCTGTCGTTGAACTTGCACCGTCTTGGCCATAAAGCACATAAATTGGTCCTGTGCCACAATAATTACTCCAAGTATTGTATGTACTTGGACAAAAAGCGTTTGACACAAACATTAACTTTGCATTTGCTGGAATTGTTATATTCCGACCGTCAACAAATGTCCCAGCGCAGCCTGCTGCAGTATTTAAAGCTGTAGTTATTGCTGAGCCATCTCTAAAAAACAATAACAGCTCTTGAGCACCATTTGATGTATAATCTAAATCTATATTTGCAGGGTTACTTGTATTTATCGATATTCCACCTGAGTTAGCAAAAACAATTTCAGATCTACCCTCTATCGCACCAGGACAATTACAACCATCCAGCATAATAGACGTAATAAATGGTTTTTTAGGCGTACAAGGACCTCCAGTTAAAGTAACAGTAAAAGAACTTGATGAGCTACTGTTTACTACTGGAGTACTCGAAACTATGCGTATCAAATAGCCAGAGCCAGTTACAACACCAAAAGGAATTGTCATTGGAATACTACCAGAATTTGCTGTAGATGTTAAAGTACCAATATCCAAAGGTGATGCAAAACTACCAGAACTATTGGAAAGTTGAGCTGTGTAAACATTTCCAGCTGTAAAAGTACCTGAAGAAGTAAAATCTATTGTACCGGAATCATCAGAAGAGCAAGTCACATCAAAAGGGGCTCCTGTTATCGCTCCCGCTGTAATCGAATTGCCTCCACAAGAGGTAACTGTTCCAAAAACACTTATATCATTTCCCGCCCCGTCACCAGGACCACCTGTACCTGTACCTGCCTCAGCAAAACCATATAAACGATATGTTATTGCCACATTACATGCAGGTGTTTGTGCAAAAGTAAAAGTAAAAGATTGCGTTGTTGCATTATCAACAACAGCCTTAATAGCATCCAAATTAGTGGCATATGCATCCGCTGAACTTCTTAATGCAATCTGAGTATGACCAGTTCCTGACCTTTGCAAATGAAAAGTAAAAGATGAAATCGTAAATTGAAAACCTGCATTTGGAGTAATTGTGAACTCCATGTAGTCATTATTTGTAACAGCATCTGCAATCGATACAATGTTCCAATTCGTTGCATTAAATCTATCTGCATTAGCAGAAGTAGTTATTCCTGCTCCTCTAGTTATAGTTGAAGCAGTTTAGTTTGCATTATTAAAATTGGAATTCACGCTTACTTCACTTCCAACTATACCTGCGAAGTCAAAAGTAAGAATTTGATTAAATGAATTAAATGAATTTAACAAAAGTATTAAGAACATCAAACGTACCTTGTTAGACAAAATATTTTTCACTCGGAAACATAAGTTTTTAGTGAAAGTATTAATTGACAAATAAGTTTGACTATTTTTCATAAAATCAAATTAACTTTTTAATCATTAAGTCTTTAACGAATAAAATTATTTAACAAACATACAAAAAATAAATCAAACTATAAGTTAAATAAAGGCAAAATTTACATTAATTTTTCAACAAAATGAAGCTAAGTCGATTTAGTCAAGGATAAAATTGATATAGTAATTATTATTTATTTTTATTTAAAATCACTTTAAACACACTAAATCGATTAACTTTTAGACGAACAAACAATAATTTAAGATTAAAATCAAGGTAATATATTCTTATTATTCCCTTAATAATAACAAAAGTTTAGAGTTTTAATTTTGCATCAATTATGGTACTAGAATCAAATCAATTAGTTGATATAATAACGCAAAACGTCAATACGATTGTTATCGCAGTACATCTCTACCTGCTTCCAGAGGCTAACTGCTAACTGCACTCCACCCT
>CAMBRH010000365.1 GCA_945870115.1 Chitinophaga pinensis
GTTTCTGTTACATCTTCACCAGTGCCTACTTGACGTAAACCTATGTAAGATAAATCTTTATTGTCGGTAAAAGTGATTCCTGTTTTCATCCAAGGACGAAAACCCAATTCTTGCACTTGTGAACTTCCGTTTAAATGTAAAAGAGAAAATGCACCCTTGTCTTGATAAAGTGCTTGACCACCTCCGTTTAAAAAACCATTTATACCAAGCAAAAAATATCCATTTTTTGGAGTAGTAAAACCATTGACTGAATATGAAACGTTTCCGTTGAGCTTTGTTGCTGGAACACCTGCTGTATAAGTGTAGATTGGTGAATTCCAAAATGTACCGAATATGTTTTTAGCAAGTCCGTTATTTCCAGCTACATTACCTCCTCTATACCAAGCATGACCAGCTTCATTATCATTACTTGTACTATTTGAAATTGTTGGTCCTGTCGGAAGCTGTTGACCAAAAATTGAAATTTGTAACCCAATCGCTGTACAAATTATTATTATTTTTTTCATTTTGTTAAGTTTATTCTCTTAACAACTGTATAAAACCTGATTCTTTAAATATATTTTCTTTATCTTTTCCTTCAAAAGCGTAAAAATACGTTCCCTCTTTGCAGTTTTTTCCATCCCAATTAGGACTTTCATTATTCAATTCAAGAATTTCATTACCCCAACGATTAAAAATTTTACAGTTCCAATTTAAATTAATAACATTTGGTGAAAAAAAATCATTTATTCCATCATTATTTAGTGTAAAAACGTTAGGAATTGAAAAAAAATACGGAGCTTTAGTTAAACTAAAATCATCAAGAAACAATATAATACCCTCTGCAAGCCAAATGTCATGGTCAAATATTTGAATATTACTTGAATCATCAAAACATCCAATTATAATAAATTTTTCTTTGCCATCTCCTTTGTAAAATTTTTTATAATGATACCATCCAAGACTATCATTAAAAAAATTATCTATATTGTTTTTTATTTGTGGAACTAAATTTAACCTTTTCTCTGTAGACTGAATTTTTTTTGAAGAAAAGAACGCATCAAGACAACTCGTTTGATTTTTAATTGCTGCAGTATTTACATAAAACTCAAATTGATAAATTTGATCTTTTTCCAAATTAGTAATTAATTCATTTTGAACATATTCTCTATAATTCCAACTATTATTATCCAGAACGATAATATCTGCAAAATTTTCTCCACTATGAGCTTCTTGATATGCAAAGCCAATAATATTTGGAGGCTCATTATTTCCAAAAACTGGATTTTCGCACCATAAATCGCTTGAAGAATAAGCTGGGTTACTCCAACCCTTGCAACCTGACCATTTGAAAACATCAAAACCAAGAGCCGCAGGATCACCATAGCAAGAGTCAATATCTTCAAAACTGCCATTTTGAATTAAATTTTCTTGAGAAAAGAGAGTACTAGTAAAGAAAATAAAAATTATATTTAAAAACCTGTTATACAATTGTTAAAGTTTTGTTTGTAACTTTTTTCACAATTCAAGCTTGTGATCGGCTTTTTCAATGTTTTTAGTTAATTGAGAAACTTTTAAATTCATTTATTTTAAACAAACGAAAATACCTTGTGTAAAGTTGGCTAATTTTTCATAGAAATAGCAGTTTTAAAGTTAATATTTTTCAAATGTACAAATTTTCGGACAAAATGTCCATGTAATTTGAAAATAATAAAATGAAATTTGTTGAGTGGCTATCCAACAAAATATTTTCTTGATAAAAGAGGTTTCTGAATTAATCTTAAAAAAGCGAATGTTAATGGAAATTTCACGTTTATCTTTAGCTTGTGATATTGGAATTGATGAAAAACAAATTCGGCGTATCGAAAAAGGAGAATCGAAACTGCCACTTGTTACCTTGTTAAAATTATTTAAAGCACTCAAAATTGAAATTACAGTGCTTGACAAATACCTTAAAGACGAAGATTTACTTTGTTCCTAAATATAAATAATTGCAAGTATTTTGAAATTTTTATTGAAAATTGATAAAGGAAAAAATCTTATTATAACATTCAAAACCCCTTTTGAATATACACTTTAAAGAATAATTCTTCGTGGCTTTTCCCGATTGGAATTTCGGTTATTCCTAAATTTATTATTTTTCCTCTTACGGATTCGATGCGATTTATTGGAACTATGTATGAACGATGTACGCGTACAAATTCTTTTTCGGGAAGTTTGCTCAAAACCGTTTTCATATTCATCAAAGTTAAAATTGGTTTTTTTCCTAAAAGGTGAATTTTGATGTAATCGTCCAAGGTTTCGATGTAAAGAATATCTACAAAGGCAATTTTAATTAAACTGTATTCCGATCGAACATGTAAAAATTGTTCTTCGTTGTTATTTTGTTGATTTTTAGAGTTGTAAAATTCATTGACTTTGTTTGCACATTGATTAAAACGTTTTAAATCAAAGGGCTTCAATAAATAATCAATCGCGTTTAAATTGTATGCTTCAACAGCAAATTCTTTGTATTCGCTCAAAAAAACCAAGATAATGTTTTGATTTATACCTTTGTAAAATTCAATTCCAGAGAAATCGTTTAAATGTGTGTTTAAAAAAATTAAATCTATGGGAGTTTTCCGAATAAAGCGAGAAGCTTCAATTGGATTATGAAAACATTTTTGCAAGTCTAAGAATTGAATTTCAGCACAAAATTTATGCAACAAGTCAGTCGTTTCTTTATTTTCATCTAAAAAAATGCAAGAGATCATTTTACTGGTGTTTAGAGTTTTTGTAAAGGTTCATTTATGACATCAAATGAATATTGCACCAATTCTGGAAGAGTTAATGTTTCAATTAGATTCACATTTATTGTTTCATGAATGAAAACCTTACTGATTCCAGGACGAGCTTTTCCTAATAAATCTTTAGGATCAGAAAAGAGTAAATGATTATTTGTAAAAGTTAAAGGCACAAGTGGAACTTTTAAATCTTTTGCCAATTTAAAAGCACCTTCTTTAAAATCAATCATTTTTGGATTGTTATCATCCGGAATTCCTCCTTCTGGGAAAATTACCAAAGACCAATTATTTTTAAGTGCATTTTTTGCTTCAATAAAAGATTTCGCTGCTTTGATACGATTATTGCGAAAAACGGGAATATTTAAGTTCTTAAAAAATGTTTTCATCAAAGGATAAGC
>CAMBRH010000366.1 GCA_945870115.1 Chitinophaga pinensis
ACTGTATAGTTATTTTAGTGAAATATTTAAAAACTGTATAGTTTTTTTAGTAAAGGACAATTTTGTTTTAAAACAATTATATTTGGAAAGAACAGCCATAGAAAACGAACTTAAAAATTTTCAAACTTGAAAACAGAATAAATTTTTACTACAAAAATAAAACAAGCCCAAAATTAGCTATATTTTTTCAAAAAACGTGAAAAAATAGCGAATTTGAATAAAATAACACTATTTAATACTTTAATCAATGGAAAAGAAAAAAGTATGCTTTCGAAAAAGTATAAGTTTTCAAAGAATAATTTTAAACATACTTTTTGAAAAAACCATCACAAAAAAATAAAACAAGCCAAAAACAAGTAATATAATTTGTATATTTGTGAAATAATAACAAATATTAATAAAATGTTAGTAGAATTTAGTATTTCCAATTTCCGTTCCATAAAAGAATTACAATCAATCAATTTTATTGCTTCTCCCTTAAAAAAGGGAAAAGACGTTCTTTTAGAAGAAAATTTAATTGCCACCAAAGAGGATTTTAAATTATTGAAATCACTTGGTTTATATGGCGCAAATGGTAGTGGTAAAAGTAATATTGTTAAAGGTTTAATGAACTTTTTTATCATCGTTAGAGATGTCATGTCACAAGAAGCTACGGTTTTAGAATCCAAAATTGAACCTTTTTACTTTGATGATACTAGCAAAGATAAACCTACATTTTTTCAAATTCAATTCATTTTAGAAGATAAAATGTACCGATATGGTTTTGAAGCAAACCAAAAAGAAATCATTTCAGAATGGTTATTTGGTCCAGCAAAGCAAAATGACACATTTTATTTTACAAGAAATAAAGAAGAAGGCTTAAAAATCAATACGACCTATTTCAAAGAAGCAGCTGGTTTGGAGAAAAACCTCTCCAACACCAATTTATTTTTAAATGTTGTGAATGCTCTCAACGGAAGTATTGCAAAAAAAATAAAATTTTATTTCCAATCAAGTTTCGCTATTTCAATGGGTGTTTCTGATATTGGCTTTCGTAAATTTTCTTTAGAAATGTTGAGTAATGAGCATTCAAAAAAGCAAGTAATCAATTTTTTAAACACTGCAGATGTTGGCATTGAAAATATCTTTGAATTAGAATCAAGTTTAGAAGAGCACGAAATTAGAAATGAAAGCAACAATGAAACTTCCAAATTTAAGCCATTAATTGGTACACGTTCAAATTTTGACTCCTCTGATAAAGTCATTGGTTCAACCGATTATCTATTTGATGTCATAGAGTCAGAAGGTACTAAAAAACTCTTCAATTATGCAGGCGCTTTATTAAATGCCTTGCAATTTGGGAAAATATTTGTAGTAGATGAATTCGATGCTAGACTACACACAAATTTAACCAAACGAATCATTAAGATGTTTAATTCTGAAAAAATAAACAAATTAGGTGCTCAAATTTTATTCGTAACACACGATACAAACCTATTGAAAAATGATTTATTACGTAGAGATCAAATTTATTTTGCAGAAAAAGATTTAAAAGGAAGAACAAGTTATTTTTCACTCTATGATTTTAAAGGAGTTCGAAATGATGCTTCTTTTGAGAAAGAATACGTAACAGGTACTTATGGTGCAATACCATTTTTAGGAGATTTTAACGAACTATTTGAATCCGATGAAACCAATTAAAAAATCAGATAGTTCAGCTCCATGGGCTATAAAAGGCTTTGCACATAAAAAGAAAAGAACTTTGAATAAAGAAATTCAAATTTCTTTTCGGATTTATTGTGAGGGCGTAAATACTGAACCAAATTATTTTAAAAGTTTCCCATTAAATACAGAAACAACTGAAATTTTTTCGGAGGGTTATGGCCGTCAAAAAACAGCATTGGTGCAACACGTAATTAGTTTATTAAAAAAAGATAACTACTTATCTGGCAAAAAGGAAAAGGATCCAGTAACAGAACATTTTATAATAAATAAAAGACAAATATGGGTTGTTTTCGATTACGACATAAAACGAGAATTTGCAGAATGCCAAGACTTTAAAAACGCCATTTCACTTGCAGAAAAAAATCAAATCAATGTTGCCTATTCAAACGATGCTTTTGAGTTGTGGTTTTTATTGCATTTTCAATATTTAGATGGGGCACTGCATCGCAAAGTCATCAATGAAAAACTAGATGATTTATTGAATTTCAAATATTCCAACGAAGGAAAAAGACTAGAATTTTCGAAAAAAATGTACAAAATCTTACTTGCCAATCAAGAAACAGCAATAAAAAACGCTGAAAACTTGTGGGAAAGGCAAAAATTGGTAGATTTATGCAATCAAAACCCAGTAACGAAAGTTCATTTATTGGTCAAAGAGTTAAATAAATACACCCGAAAATAAATGACAAATTTTCATTTTCTTAAAAGCGATTGGCAGGATATTTACGAAGAATGTAAATTAGCAGAAGACAATGTAAATAAAATACCACGATTTTCGGCAATTACTTCCCGTAGTGCATTGGAAAAAATTGTGCATTGGCTGTATGAAAATGATTCATCACTAATCAAACCATACGATACAGCACTTGCAACTTTAATGCACAGCTATGAATTTAAAACATTAGTTGAAGAAAGAGTTTTAAGAGAAATTCATATCATTCGTAAAATTGGTAACGATGCAGCACATGGTGTAAAAAAAATAAATGCACATGATGCGCTTATTTCAATCAAATGTTTACATACCTTTTCAACTTTTTTGGCGAAATATTACGGTGATGATATTCCCGAAACAAAAGTTTTTAATGAAGATTTCCTTCAAACTGGAGAAGAAGAACAACTTCTTAAACGTCAATTAGAAATAGCTCAAGAAAAACTCATAAGACAAGAAGAAGATTTTAGAATTTCACAAACTAAACTTCAAAATCAAATTGAATCTTCTGATGCCGAAAGAAAAAAACTTTTAGAGCAACAAGCAGAATTAACCAATCGTAGAGAGGAACGTCAAAAAACAATCAATTTTGTGGACGCCATTCCATTAAATTTAAGTGAACAAGAAACTCGTTCTACTTACATTGACTTATATCTAAAAGAATCCTCTTGGGATAATTTAAGTAAGGGGAGAGATATTGAATTTGAAGTAAAAGGAATGCCAAAAAGTACCA
>CAMBRH010000367.1 GCA_945870115.1 Chitinophaga pinensis
TATTTTAAGTAATGAAAAGGAGATTGTTTCAAGTGCCATCGAACAATTTGACTTGGTTTGGCAGGGTTCTTTTTGTGCAGCTTGCGAGCGAAAAGATTATTGTAAAGATCGAATCGACAAATTTTAAATAAAGTTTTGATTTACTAATCGAGTCGGACATATTTTGTCTTTATTTCACTTCATCTTTGTATTATAAATTTAAAGTAAAGAATAATATTTTGAACAAAACAATATAATTATGGATGCGAAAGAAAATACATTTAAAGAATTATTACACCATCATTCTTTTAGAATACCAGAATATCAAAAGGCATATTCTTGGGAGGAAAAACAAATTAATGCATTTATTGATGATTTGCTAGAGTATAGCCAAGATAATACTTCAGAAGAAAATGAACACTTTAAAAAATATTACTTGGGTCACTTTATTCTTGAAAAAGCTGAAAATGAAGAATTTTCGGACATTATAGATGGACAACAAAGAATTACGACTGTTTATTTATTCTTACTAGTTTGCGCTTATTTTGAAGAAAACAAAAACATTTATGATTTCATTAAATTTAGTCCAACTAGTGATGATATAGCTGGCCTGGAAACAATCAAAAGAAATCTTGATAATAAGAAAACAGATATAAGTATTTTAGAAAATTTAAGTTTAAAAGCAAACACTTTATCTTTCAAAAGAATGGTCAAAGCAATTGAAATCTTCATAAAAAGCTTTGAGGAAATAGAAAATAAAAAAGGTACTTTAGAAATATCAAAAATTAAGGAATATTTAAAAATCATTTATACCGCTTACTGTTCAGTAACTATTTTTAATGACAAGGCAGTTGCATCTCAAATTTTTGAATTACACAATAAACGTGGAATTCATCTTATTGAAACTGAACTGTAGATTTATAGATAGGAAAAATGGTCACATGTATTCTCTTTTAAGCTGATTTAGTTTTGACAAATTTAGAATTCTTGAAAAGAAAATTGGTATGAAATATATAATACTTTGTAAATTGAGGAATTTAATTGATATATTTGGTACGAAAAATAAAATAATATGAGCGATATTAATAATTCAATAAATCATTTACAGCAGCTCGTTGCGATAATTCAAAAGAAATACGATTATATTGCTGAGTCAAATGGAGTGAATTTTAATTTTTTATAATTTCAAATAAACAACTTTGGAAATAAATAACAAAATATCTTCAGATATATTAACCTCATTTATTAAAATATCTGAAGATTTATTTTTAACTAATATCTCAACTTTTAATTTAATCGTTGATGATTTTATACCTATTAGGCAATTTGAAAAAGAGAATATAAAATCCCAAAGTATTTATTTCAATGTATTTGATTTTTTCAAAATTAATGAACCTTTACATAGTAAATTAATTGCTTCATTATTGGATCCTGGAGGAAATCATGGACAAGGAAATTTATTTTTATTAACTTTTTTTGATTTTTTAAAAATTGAATATCATGATAAAGATGTATGGCAAGTTACAGCAGAAATTGGAAGAATTGATATTTTAATAAAATGCCTAAATCGAAGATCAGTCATAATAATTGAAAATAAATCAAATGGTGCCAATTGCCAACCTAATCAACTCTATAGATATTGGTATCAGGAAATATATTTGCAATTTGAATATAATGGTCAAATAACAAATTGTTTATCCAAAAACAAAAACTTTAGGATCATTTATTTGGCTCCTGAAATAGGGAAAAATTTTGAAAACCATTCAATTGAAAGGCCAAATGAATTAAAAAATCAAATAGGTTTACCTGAATCCTTAAAAAAGGATGAAATTGAACATTTAACTTTTTCAAATTTTATAGTTCCATGGTTAAAAGAATGTTTATTATTGAATGATGTACATGCAGATAATCAAAGAATTAGAGAATTTATTAAACAATATATAATATTATGGGAAATGAATTACTAAATAGAACAAGTAAAGAGGTCTTTAATTCTATTGAAAAATGGAATGCTTTTTTAGAGCTAATTTCAAAAAAAGAAGAATTAGAATTGTTTTGGTATCAGAATTTTAAAAGATTCGTACTAGAAAATAAAATAAAAATCCCAGGATGGATCTGCAGTTCAAATGGGAATCATTTATTTTGGCAACTTGAAAGCAGTGATTTGCAAGAAAAATCGTTATCAATATGGTTTGAAAGTAAAGGGAAAGGAGAATTTGAGATTGTAATGTGGGCTAGTAAAGAAGCTTACCATATTGAAGAGTTAAATAAAGAATTAAAAGTTAATAATAGTTATATTTCCATAAAAGAAGTTTTCAAATTAAACGGAGAAATTGATCCAAACTATCATAATGAATATATTTTCAGTATAAAACCTGATTTTTGTTTTGAAAATAGAGAAGTAAATAATTCAAACATATATTGGTATTTAGGGAATAAAAGTAAAGAAATGTATGATCAATTAAATGATTTAATTAAAAACATTTTAAATACCCAAAACACCACTTTACTTGAGCATTTGCATAAATCCTGCATAAAAAAAACTTGAATCACAGCGGATAATGGAAATCTTTAATTCGTAAAATGTTTAGGTCAAATTCATGTTTATAAATTCTTGTATTATTCATGTTTACTAAATTTTATTCAGAATTTTGACTGATATTTTTTTAAAACTAAAATTGTATTAAAAGTGCATTCACTAATTTATTGCATGTAGTACAACAATTTTCAAGGCAGAAGATTTTTATTACTCACTAAATCAAGGTATTTACTTATAATTGAAACTTAAAAAGTTCTTCAATTTTATAAGCTTTTATTAACCCAAATAACTGAGCACAAGCCAAAGCATCACTCATCGCTCAATTTTTTTTTTGGCGGGTTTTTAATTAACAAGAATATCGATTTAATTAACAACTTTTACATTCTTTGAAAGCTTAACTTTTGTCCCACCAATTAACTTTTCTTCACAAAAAAAAAGTACGGGAAAAGTAAAGTACTTTATCAATTATAAAACAATTTATAATTCAAATTTAATTTATCAACAATCCGATATTTGAGTGATTAAAATTTTACCTTTGAACAAGAATTTTACTCTCATGTTTTTACTCGATCAAATCAATATTTCACCTCGGAATTTTCAACATTTTGAAAAT
>CAMBRH010000368.1 GCA_945870115.1 Chitinophaga pinensis
CCATTATCTTCAATGCAAACAATAAGTTTTTCTTCCCCATTTTTAGTAGATTCTATGCTTAGTTTTATGGAAATCAATCCTTTTTTATCTGTGATTGGTAAAATTCCATGAATAATGCTGTTTTCAACAAAAGGTTGGAATAACATTGCCGGAACTTCAATCGATTCTAAATCAATATCTCCTGTTTCAATTTTATAATCGAATCGATCTTTGAAGCGCATGGATTCTAAGGACAAATACAATTCCAATCGCTCAATTTCTTGATTTAAATCTATTTGATTGTTATTATCCGAGGCTGAATCTAAATTTTTACGAATCAATTTTGCAAAATTGGTCAGGTATTTATTTGCCGATTTTTTATCTTGTGTATTGATGAAATATTGAATAGAATTAAGGGAATTAAAGATGAAATGTCGATTCATACTGGCATTTAAAGATTGCTGTTCTAAAGAAATAAGTTTAGTTTTAAACTCTAAGTTCTCTTTGTATCGTTCCTCTTTCTCACGGTTAATTCTAGATCTAAAAAATAAATAAATTAATAATCCCACAAATAAAATAGATAATGATATAAACCACCATGTTTTATAAAATATTGGTCTTACTGTAAAGTTTAAGGTATATTCATCTGAAAAAACTCCAGCTTCATTTTTTGCACGAATATGCAATATAAAAGTACCTGAAGGTAAATTGGACAAACTCACAAGGGGAGAAGAAAAACTAGGAACCCAACTTTCGTTTAAACCTTCAATCCAATATTCGTATTTTAATTCCGAGTAATTTTTCAATAAAACGCCATCAAGTTCAATGAGTAAATTATTTTTTGTTGGTGGTAAATTAAGCTCCAAGGGTAATCCGTTTTCAGCAATTGAAGATGAATAATCTGAATAATTAACTTCCTGAAAATTAATTTTTATGTTTGAAATATTTAAAAAAGGTTTGTTGTAATTTATATTAGTTTCTTGACCTTTAACAGTATAACAAACTAATCCCTCTGCCGTTCCGAACCATAAATCACCCTGAGAATCAATTAAACTTGAATTCAAATTTGTCTCTAAATTCACCAAGCCTTCTTCAATTCCATAATGAATAATTTTAGCCTTGTCTTTTTGAAACAGTTTATTTAAAACATAAAGTCCATTATTTGTTCCAACAAAAAGTTGATTGTTTGAATAATTAATAAAATTAATAAAATTTGATGCTGGCTGATTTGAAAGATAAACTTTAGAAATAATTTTACCATTTGTCCAAAATAATCCAGATTCTGTTCCACACCATAAATTTCCAAATTCATCTGTTTTGAGAGAATATGATGTAATTCCGAAGCCTAAAAAACGTAAAAACTCGCCGTTTTTAAATTCAAATAAACCTCCATCGCTGGCACAAATAATTTTATCCTTGTAGCGAATTATTGAACGAATAGTTCCAACTGTAGTGGCATTTATTTTTTTTGTTGGATTAATTATTTTATCTT
This sequence comes from Chitinophaga pinensis, assembly GCA_945870115.1. Classification (GTDB taxonomy): domain Bacteria; phylum Bacteroidota; class Bacteroidia; order Flavobacteriales_D; family Crocinitomicaceae; genus M2408. The sequence goes on from CAMBRH010000368.1 coordinate 1,472, forward strand.
TATAAATCAATCCAATTCCATTGGAAGTTCCGAAATAAATTTTTGAAGGATTCTCTTCAAAAAAACAAGTTATTTTATTTCCAAGTTTATTATTTAAATTATCGAATTTTTCGATTTTAAACAAATTTGTTTTTATCAAACTATCTGTTGTTCCAAGCCATAGACTGGATTTGTAATCACTCTGAATGGCCCAAATTGTTGAGAAATTAAAATTGTAATTTGTGAAAATTCCATCTTTGTATTGGATTAAACCTTTGTCGTAAGATCCGAAAAAGTAATTTCCATTTTTAGTTTCTAGCGCTGATGTTATTAAATTACTTGCAATGCCGTTATTTTGATTGTAATATACAAAATTAGTACCACCAAATCGAAACAATCCTTTGCCGTCAGAACCAATCCAAATGGTACCGTTTTTATCTTCAAAAACAACACTTAGTTGATTGAAAGGAAGGCCTGTACTGTCTTGAATAATTTGTAAAGGTTTTTGAGGGTTTTTATAAATCAATCCATTAGAAAAAGCTCCCCAAATATTCCATTTTGAGTCTATAATAAAATTGTCTAAATATTGTTCTTGATGCGCATCAACTTTTAGTTTGAATTTTTTTTTAGCTTCAAGAAATTGATAAATTTTACCGTCTGTGGTTGAAATAAAAAGTGATTGATCTTTTTTTACAATACCTGTTAGATTTAACTCTAAATCAGATTTTATTTTTTGAAAATGAATCAAATCTTTCGTCACAATTAAGCCATTTCTTGTCGCTAAATAGAGTTGATTATTGCGAAATTCAATTCCCCGAACTCGATTTTCATCATCGGATTTTAAATTTATCTGCCTTAATTTGTTGTTTTCTAAAATATAAATTCCTTCGCCATTTGTAGCAATAATTAATTTATTTTTAAAATAGATTAGTTTTGAAACAGCAATATTTTTTTTGTTTGTTCCAAAGCCCCATTTCTTAAACTTTCTAACTTTAAAAAGTGAAATACCTCCTTCATGTCCAATCCAAAGTTCATCTTTTGTTGCAAAAAGTGCAGTAATTCCATTGTTAAAAAGTCCATCATCAGATGAATAATTTTTAAACGTAGCTCCATTAAAAGAACTTAATCCGCCCAAAGTTCCAATCCATAAATAGCCATTATTGTCTTCAGTAATTGCTTTTACTTGCGTTTGAGCAAGCCCTTCTGCAATGGAATAGGACTTAAATGAATAACTTTGTGAATGTGAAAAAGAAGTTATTAAAATAGTAAATATGAAAAGAAAATGGCTAAATTTCATGAATTTTCTTTCAAGTATTTCACAAAATCAGTAACGCGATTTCTAGCAACAGGAATTCTCAATCCTCCTTTTAACACAGCAAAATGTCCGTCTTCATTTAAAAATTCGGTCAAACGACTTAAATTGATAATGTGCGATTTATGTACTCTAAAAAATTTATTTGGATCAAGAATATGTTCGTAAATTTTTAAAGTTCTAGTATCTAAATAGCGTGTTCCATCTTCAAAATAAATAGTAGTGCAATTTCCGCTGGCTTCCAGATGTGTAATCGTGTTATCTTCAACAATCTTTAATCCTTT
>CAMBRH010000369.1 GCA_945870115.1 Chitinophaga pinensis
GTCCTAATTTTTAATTTTTTAATTCCGTAAAAACTTCATTAAAAATTAAAAAATTAGAACGTAGAGCCTACACCAAAAAAAATGATTAAATTTGATTTAGAAAATGATTAAAAAACAAAATATCTTTACACACTTTTTAGAACACTACCTATCAAGGTATTATTTGTTAAAGTTATACCAGTAACAGTTATTATTCCATTAAAATTAATATCGGTTAATCCATCTATTGATTGATTATTTGAATTGAAAGTTGCAGAATTTGCTCTAAATAAAATACCATCATTTTTAATTCCATTTCTAAAAATTAAATTCGATCCAGTAGTAATCGCTGTTGAAATAAATGATCCGTTAGTTGTAATTTCAACATTTCCTATAAAAGTTTTTACTCCTGTATTTGAATTTAAAGTGAAAGTTCCATCAATTTCAGAGGCTCCATTTACTGTTAAGCTAATTCCATTTATTATGGGTGAAGAAGATGTTGAAGAAAATAAGCTTCCAGAAATATTTAAAATCCTATTTGCGTTTGAACCATTACATAGTAGCATCATCATTTAAAGTCAAATCAGTATTAACTGTAAGTGTTCTTGAATTCGTATTAAAATTTAAAATACCTAATGCATTTATTGTTAACTTTTCACAAGACACATTTATATCTAAATTAATAGTGTTCCCTTCAATAATAACCTCATCATTCGAATCAGGTTTTCCATCCGCATCACCATCTATACCGGAATCTAAAGTCCAACTTAATGCAGAATTCCAACTACCACCTAAACTTTTATAAATAGCCTGAGAATATAATTTACCAGAAATTAAAAAGCTAATAAAGATAATAGGCGTTATTTTTCTCATTTTAAATCTATTTAAAAAATAATCGCAATTAAATAGTTCTCTTGCGATTATAATGTGATTTGACTACCAAATTAATCATTTTTAATCACTTTTACAAATTTAATATTTTCCCCTTGAGAAACTTTCACATGATAGAGTCCATTGCTATAATTTTGACCAAATTTGATTTTAGAAATATTTTCACTATTTAATTCAAAATAATCAACAAGTTTACCAGTAAAATCATGAATTTCAATTTTAATATTGTCAGAATCATTTGATAAAAGGTCTAAACTAAATTCATTCAAAAATGGATTTGGAAAAACGTTTACTTCAAATTTTAAATTTGAATTCGATATTTCTGCAATTGGATATTCAATTTCTTCAGAATCAATGATAGACAAATTTTCCTGATTTTGATCCATATTGTTATTTGCAGCTAAAGCTAAAACACCAGGTGAAGTAACATTGCAAGAAGTCCCGTATATTTGCCATGCACCGTTGACAAATACAGCTACATCAATTGCATATGTTGTATTAATTGTCAAGCCTGGAATATCTGAAAGTTTAAAAAGGCGGTTCGTTTTAGTAATTAAAAAACTTCCATTAACTCTAAAACGATATTGTGTTGCTCCACAAATTGCGTCTGCATAAAGAACGGTCTGAATACTAGCAACTGTAATACCACATTGGGAAGCCTGGATTTTTGAAGTTGGCAGGGCAGGAGTAGTGACATTACATGACGTTCCATATCCAATCCATGCACCATTTACAAAGACATCGACATCAATTGCATTAACTTCTCCATATTTTACATTTGAAAGTTGCGTTAATTTAAATGTTCTTGAAGGTTTATCTATTGTAACCGTTCCTCCACTATTTGTAACTCTGAAACGATATTGAGTTGCGCTTACAACATTATCTGCATACAAATCAGTATTAATATCAGTTAGAGTAGATCCACATTGAGCAGTTGTAATTTTAGAATTTGCTCCCGCTGCCGTTATATTACAAGCAGTACCAAATGCTGTCCAAGACCCATTTGTAAATGTTCTAACACTAACAGCATAAGTTACACTCGGCAAACAGCCTGTAACTTGAGAAAATTTAAATGTTCTAGAGGGTTTTTGGATGGTAAGTGTTGTGCCACCGTTAACCAATCTAAATTCGTAAATTGTAGTTGATGGAATATTTAAACAATAAATATCTATATTATTGTCAGCTAGTGTAGTCCCGCAATTTGTGGCTTCTATGCTTGCTAGTGCTGAAGAGGAAGTTATAGAACATGCTGGACCAAATGCAGTCCAAATTCCATTAGTAAAAGTTCTTACACTTACATTATATGCAACGCCTGGAACTATACCACTTACTTGAGAAAATTTAAAAGTCTGACATGGTTTTTGTATGGTTAAAGTTGTACCACCGTTTACCATCCTAAATTCATAAATCGTTGTTCCAAAAATAGCATTACAATAAATATCTGTGCTATTATTGGTTAAGATTGTTCCACATTGAGAAGCAGAAATTTGACAAACTTGAGCAGGAGTTGTAATATTACAAGAAGCTCCAAATCCTGTCCAAATTAAACCAGTTCTTGTTCTTACTGTTACGGCGTAAGTAGTCGAAAAATTATACGATGCTAACTGTGTTAAATTAAAGAATCTATTCGTTGTTTGAAAAGTTTGTGTTGTGAAACCATCAAAACAAGAAAATTCATATAGGTTAACTCCCCAAATTGCATCAGCAAATATGCTTGTGTTAACAGTAGCCAATGTAATTCCACATTGAGAAGCTGTGACATTTGTTAATGGAACACTTGGCGTCGTAATTTGACAAACTGGTCCATAACCAAGCCATGAACCTCCAACGAAAGCATCAACATCACAATTATATGTTGTGTTGTATTTTGCGGATGCAAATTGACGGAAATAGAAAACAGTTGAATTAGTTGTTCTTACTTCTTGAGTTATTCCATCGTCGATTCGAATCCTATAATTTGTTGCTCCGGGTGTTGCATATGTGTAAATGTATTCATCAATGTAAGGTGTTGTTGTTCCACATTGATAATGCCATAATCCAGGTAAATTATTTGTGTTAAGCGTTACGGTTGCTGTTGCAGTATTTCCTGCGCAAGCACCTAATCCAGTTACCGTCATAGTTAATGTTACGGTATTTCCC
>CAMBRH010000370.1 GCA_945870115.1 Chitinophaga pinensis
TTATAGTTGGGATACAATTTACTTTGTGTATTTGTACCATTATTAGCATCGTTTATGCCAAGTTGAAACCAATCGTCAAAACCCCTTATCTCATCTTGTTTTGAAATAAAATGCTTGTCATACTTCGCACAATTATCGTATTCTGTTAAGGCTGAATTTATACTTAATGGGCCTGTCCAATAATCTTGACCTTCCCTGTATCTTAAGGCTGCAAGTTTTAATTGGCCATTTACATCAACTCCTCCAAGCCATAAAGCTGAAGTAAAAACAGCCATAATTCCTGAGTTTTTTGGGACTTCATATTGTGAAAAATTTTGATTTGGAACTTGCCATAAATTTCCAGCTGTATGAATCATTGCTCTAACATTATTTGTTTCCAAAAATGTGGAATGACTTGGTGGTGTGCAGGTTGCTGCTTTCTCGTTTGGCTCTACTTTGTAAATATGTTTATATTTTTCTCCACCAAATTGCTGTGAAATTAAACAAAATGGTAAAATTATAAATAATATAAGTGCCTTCATAAATACATTTTAACGATGCAAGATAATGCTTTTTTTATAAATCAAGTATTTAAAAGTTAAGAAAAAATCAAAAAGCTGGATAAAACGTTATTTACCCAGCTTTTCTTCAAACGATATGCAGTTAGTCTTGTTCAATTACTTCTTCCAAAATCATTTTTGGATCAACCTTCACAAGAGCGTTTTTAATCTTTGTTTCTAATTCTAGCATTAATTCTGGATTATCTCCAATTAAATTTTTCACAGCATCTCTTCCTTGGCCTAATTTTGTTTCTCCATAAGAAAACCAAGAACCACTTTTCTTAACGATGTTTAATTCAACACCTAAATCAACTATTTCTCCCACTTTGGAAATACCTTCACCGTACATGATGTCAAATTCAGCTTTTCTAAACGGCGGAGCAACTTTATTTTTTACAACTTTTACTTTAATGTGATTTCCTAAAACCTCCTCACCGTCTTTAATTTGTGCTGCTCTTCTAATATCAACCCTAACAGATGCATAAAATTTCAAAGCATTTCCACCAGTTGTTGTTTCTGGATTTCCAAACATTACACCGATTTTATCACGCAATTGATTAATGAAAATACAACAGCAATTCGCTTTTGAAATTGAACCTGTTAATTTTCTCAGTGCTTTTGACATTAAACGTGCTTGCAATCCCATTTGAGAATCACCCATTTCACCTTCGATCTCTGCTTTAGGTGTTAAAGCTGCAACAGAATCTATAATCAATAAATCGACTGCTCCTGAACGAATTAAGTTATCAGCAATTTCCAATGCTTGTTCACCATTATCTGGTTGAGAAATTAACAAATCATCAATGTTTATTCCTAACTTTTGTGCATAAAACTGATCAAATGCATGTTCCGCATCAATAAAAGCAGCAATTCCTCCTTGTTTTTGTACTTCAGCAATTGCATGTAAAGCCAAGGTTGTTTTTCCTGATGATTCTGGTCCATATATTTCAATGATTCTTCCCTTTGGATAACCATTTACACCCAGAGCAATGTCTAAAGTTAATGATCCCGAAGGAATTACTTCTATTTCTTGAATTGGAGAATCTCCTAATTTCATTACAGTTCCTTTACCGTAAGTTTTGTCTAATTTCTCCATTGTTAATTGAAGAGCTTTTAATTTGTCTACATTTACTTCTTTAGCTGCCATATCGTTTTTTATTTGTTAATTTTAGTTTTACATTTATTTTAATCCTCGTTTAAAAATCTCATAAACTATAAAACGTTTGTTTTTATTAATTTGATGCTACAAAGGTATTACTGGAAGAACGTAAAAATTTTACGTTCTTCTTTTTTTTACTGATTTTTATAAATTTCGATTATTTCTTCTGCGTGTGCTTTGGTTTTTGGTTTTTCGATAATTCCAATTATGGTGTTTTTTTCATTCATGATAAATGTTGTTCTGTGAATTCCATCGTAAACCTTGCCCATGAATTTTTTAGTTCCCCAAACTCCAAAAGTTTCAATTACATTTTTTTCTGTGTCACAAATTAATGGGAATGGTAAATCATACTTTTCAATGAACCTTTTATGAAGTCTTTCATCATCCATACTGACACCAATAATTGAAATTCCCATTTCTTTTAATTTTTCGTAATTATCTCTGATATTACAAGCTTGAACCGTGCAACCAGGTGTTAAATCTTTGGGATAAAAATAGATAACCCACTTTTTTCCTTCAAATTGTTTGGAATCAATGGAATTTCCGTTTTCATCCTTTGCTGAAAAACTTGGCGCTTGATCGTTTAATTTTAAATGTTTCATTTGTTTTTAATTAATTTGTTTAAAATTTAAACTTAAATATGATTAATTTTTAATCAAAAGTAATTACAATTTTTTAATTTGCAAGTTTTTTAAGCTTTTTTTTCAAACAATTTATTTCTAGTAAAGTTTAATTCTACCGAATTACTTGTAATTTTGGACTTTTAATTAATTTCCCCAAGAAAATTATTCTTGAGGAAACCTTCTATTCACTAATGATTTTAGGTTTAGTCAAAAGTGGTGTGTTTAGAAAAAGAGAATATTTATAAGCCAATTACGTGTTGGACTTCTACTTCAGTAATTTTTTGGGGTTTTCCCAGTTTACCGATGAAAGTTCGGTTTACCAGTTTACCAGTGATGACAATTTTTTTTCCTTTCGATCCAAAATTTTCAATAAATTGCGCAACATTGCCCCAGGCAAAAACTTTGTGCCATTCGGCAGTTTTTTTTCCATTTACAAAATTTTCTGTCGCCATGTTGAAGCGAGCAACTTTTGATCCGTTGTCAAAGTTTGTAACACTTGGGTTTTCGCCCATATTTCCGATTAATGTGACTTGATTTCTCATGATTTTTATTTATTAAAATTATTATTAAAGTATTACTAGGTCGTTGATTTCAACTTCGGTGATGAATTTTCGATCGCCTGCTTGGTTTTTATAGAATCTTGAAACCAATTTTCCTTCAATCGCCAATTGAATTCCTTTTTGACCT
>CAMBRH010000371.1 GCA_945870115.1 Chitinophaga pinensis
TATTTTGGGTCAAATAAGACCAAGATTTGTTTTGAAAATTGATTCTGAACCGCAAGATGCACTGAATCAAATCAATAAGTCTGTTTTATTAGATAAAACGATTTCATGCACAAATTCCAATAACTTAATTTTCTTAAAAATCCCGGTAAATCATCAGCATTATTGGTCACCAGAAATGACAGTAAGGATAGAGAAAAGCGAATACTCTGAATTGGTCAGTGTTAATTGTTTAATTGGCCCAAGGCAATCTGTTTGGGCTATGTTTGCTTTAATTTATGCAGCAATTTTAATCATTACAATTTTTGGAGGAATGTTTGGAGTCGTTCAATATCAAACTTCTGGGTCTAGTTCATGGATTTACTTATTTCCAATTGGTTTTTTTTGCTTTTTAACTGTTTTTTTAACTTCAAAAATGGGTCAAAAAAAAGGAAGAGATCAAATGCTTCATCTTGTGAGTTTTTTATACCACACTTTATCTGAAATAAGTTCGGTTGAACGAATTGAAAAAAAATAGTTATTTGTAGTTTTTCAAAGTATAAGAAATTCCAAGACCTAAAACTGATTTGAATTGTGTTCTTGGTCCAAAATTTCCTTTTGAATCGCGGATATCAATGTCGTCATCATAAATTAAATTCCACAGTAAATTAGCTGAAAACCATTTGTTCACTTTAAAAGCAAAAATCACTTCTGCATTTACATCAATGTTTTGAGGATTATTCAAATAATTTGAGAATAATTCCAAACGAGATTTCATTTCGATATTTTTCATTAATTCTTTGTTAAAGCGCATTTTTAGATAAGATCCAAATTCATTTCTAACAGTTTGACCAAGTTTTAGAACGTTTCCTAGGTTATCAATTTCTGCTTTTTCAACACCAAAGGCACCTGCATTTGCCAATGTCTGATCTTTGACATAGGTTATTTTTGCAGCAATTGGTGAAACAAATAAATTGAAACTTTCATTTGGTGCATATTCAATTCCAAGTGCAAAACTTAAATATCCTGGAGCCATAAATTTCGAAACACGAATTGAATCATTTGGAAATGCAAATCCATCTAATGATTGTGTTCTAAAGCCACCAACTAATGTATAGAACCACGTTTTTTTAAATTCATAACCTAATGAAGTTGCATAATCAATTCGATCATCAGTTTTTTGCAAACCTTGCTTTTGCCCTGTACTATCGATAAATTTTAATCCACCTAAAGCTACTTTCAAGTCATTACTCCATTTTAAATCGTTTTTTTGATATTTTAAACTAGCATCTAAAAAAGCCAAGGCTGAAATATTGTTTCGACCTCCAGCCGACCAATTAACAAATGATGATTGTGTGCCATTAACTCCAAAAATGGATTTAAATTGCCAATAATTTGTATCTCTTTTTTCTTGAGAATATGTCAATGCACTTGTGAGTAGAATTAAACGGATCAAACCTAAAACTTGTGGGGAAATATTAATTTTCCGAAATTTGTGGTTAAAAAAATAAGCAAATTGCAAGATTCATTTACAGATTTATTAAAACTATTATTGCCAGAAATTTTGGTAAATAATTTTGAATTAACTTCTTTCAAAAAAGAGGAAAAAGGGGAAATTCTTTACCTATTTTTAAAAGAAATTTATTCTATTCCTGAAGAATTTAGAAGTTCTAAAATAAGTTCAAAAGGTTTTTTTCCTGAGATTACGGTTCAGGATTTTCCAATTCGAGGTCATCGAGTTTATCTTCATATCACACGTCGGCGTTGGTTAAATGAAGATACCGGAAAGGTTGTTTATAGAGATTGGAAATTAGTTAAAGATGGGACACGAATTACAGATGAATTCGCGTCTTTTTTAAAAGAAATCGGTCGATTCTAGTCCCAATAGTTGTAGAACAATTGGTTCCTTTTATGGTGTGAATGGAACGAAACTTCAGCAGCAATATAAAGATTTTTTAAGTGATTTCAATGAATGGGAACAAAAGTCACATGCAAAAGATTGGCTAATTTTTCCAGAGAATATTGGAAAACATTTGTCAATCGATGAAACTTCCGTTTCACAAGGAGAGCTTTACACCATTTTAACAAACAAATCTGCTAAAGGTAAAAAAGGCTGTATTGTAGCCATTGTAGCAGGTACAAAAGCGGAAGAAGTTATTAAAGTAATCGAGAAAATCCCTCTTAAACTAAGAAGAAAAGTAAGTGAGATTACACTTGATATGGCTGGAAATATGGAGTTGATTGCAAAACGCTGTTTTCCTGTTGCTATTCGTGTAACAGATCGATTTCATGTTCAAAAATTAGCAAGCGAAGCTTTACAAGAGATTAGAATTAAATATCGATGGGAAGCGATAGACGCTGAAAATGAAGCAATAGAAAAAGCAAAAACAAGTAAAAAACAATTTGAACCAACTATACTTTCAAATGGAGATACAGTCAAACAATTATTAGCAAGAAGTCGATATGTTTTATACAAAAAAAGAACAGATTAGAAAGAAAGTCAGCTCGAAAGAGCTAAACTATTATTTGAGTTGTACCCTGATATTGAAAAAGCTTATGAATTAACCCAAAAATTATCACACATCTTTGAAACAACAAAAGATAAACTCTATGCAACTTCAAGATTGGCACAATGGCATGAAAAAGTACGGCAATCTAGATTTAAATCATTTAACACTATTTCGCGAACAATAATGAATCATTATCAAACAATTTTAAACTATTTTGACAACAGAAGCACAAATGCATCAGCAGAATCTTTTAATGCAAAAATCAAAGCTTTCAGAAGTCAATTTAGAGGTGTCAGGAATATCGAATTTTTCCTTTTTAGACTAACCAAAATTTATGCATAATTTTCAGCTCCCCACAAGTTTTAGGTTTGATCCTTTTTTATAGGGATTGATTTTGAGTCCGCCAAGGCGGATGATAAATCGATTCCAAAAAATAACGATAAAAGGTAAATTTCTAAAAAAAATTGGAAAAAAAAAGAGAATGAAACAAAGCTCCATCCTCTTTAACCTAACCTAAC